>JANQEF010000187.1 GCA_028278465.1 Dehalococcoidia bacterium
TCGGTGCTGGAGATCTCCGAGCGTCCGAGGTAGTGCTTCGCCAGGCTTTCCCGCGTCTCATTGAGGATGGACTGGAAGCTCCTGCCCTCGGCGCGCAGGCGGCGCTGCAGGGTTCTCGGCGTCGTGCCAAGCCGGTCCGAGACCGATTCGACCGTGGACGATCCGACCGGAAGTAGCTCCAGCAGGGCAGCGCGCACCCGTTGCGTGGTCGTCGCCGACTCCTCCATCTCTGAGAGCCGCTTTCGCAGCTCCGGCTCGAAGAAGCGCCACATCGCCTCGTTTTCAGTGAGGAACGGGCGCGTCGCATCCGCCGCGCTGAACCGGACGGTCGGCCGCGGCGCTCTGTCGATGTTGACGCCGAAATACTCCGCGTAGCCGTCCGCGGTGGCCGGCAACTCCGGGGTGGCGACCTGTAGCGGCATCACCTGCGCTCGTGTGCCGATCCTGCTCAGCTGAACGAAGAACACCAGTTCCGCCAGCACCAGTCCGACCGGTGGCGGTTGCGTCTTGTCCAGCCATTCCAGTTCGATCTGCGTGAAGTCGTCCCGGACATCAACGTGCAGCGTCATCGGGCCGATCAGGCGCTTGTAGTGCGAGATCCTCCTGAGCGCCGTGTTCAGGTCAGGGCTGCACATGGCAGCGAACAGCGGAGGGTCGAACGCCTCGACCGTGACCATCGAGCCGACGTGCAGCGGAAAAAGTGGGTCTCCCGACTCCTCTTCGAGCCCGCGCCAGAGGCTGAAGAACCTGTCTGTTGGCAGTGAAACGCGGTCCCTGTTCAGCAGGTCGGTTGGTAGACCGGCCCGCTTGAGCACGCTGACAGGGTCGATGCCGGCGTCGGCAAGCACTACGCGCCAGCCCGGACTCACTGTGTATGAGTGGATGTCTGTCATCTCTGGTCGGTCTCACAACCTCGATCCGAATGTTCCGCGCCACCATTCTAGGTTCGGAGACGCGTTCTCCGCCGCCGAATACTGTCTCTTACGAAGCGAACCGCGTGATCATCCGGTCGAACATTCGGTCGCTAAGCCACCTGCGCATGAACAGCACACGCCGCGCCAGGTATCCGGTCGCGTACCTCGTCCGCGGTCGCCTCGCCCTCACCGCCTTCGCCACCGTATCCGCGATGACCGAAGGGTCAGACCCGCGGCCCGAGTCGTAGGCATCGACGAAGGCCTTCTCCAGCCTCTTCGCCTGCTCCGAATAAGCCGAGTTCCCGGAGCGCTCCATCATCGGGCCGACGGCCACGTCAGCAAACTCCGTCTTGATGCCGCCCGGCTCAACGATAACGACGTCAATCCCGAACGGCTTCAACTCGATGCGCAGGCAATCAGACCAGCCTTCAAGAGCGTGCTTGGTGGCGTGATACCAGGAGCCGAGCGGCGTGTAGATCTTGCCGCCGATAGAGGAGATGTTGACGATCTTGCCTTCACCCTGCTCCCGCATGTGCGGCAACGCCAGCTGCGTCAACCGCGCCAGCCCGAAAAGGTTCACATCGAACTGGTAACGGGCGTCCTCGAGCGTCGTGTCCTCCATGGCGCCGTAAGTCGCGAAACCTGCGTTGTTGACAAGGATGTCGATGCCGCCGCGCTCCGCCGTGATGGTGTCGACCACTCTCCGAACGTCGTCATCGCTCGTTATGTCCATCTTGAGCGCCGTGGCTCCAAGCTCTTCCAGGTCCTGCATCTTCTCGACCCGGCGCGCCGCTGCGTAGACCACGTAACCCTCTTCGATCAGCTTCCGCGCCACCGCCTTGCCGATACCCGAAGATGCGCCGGTCACAAGTGCTGTCTGCATCGTCTTCTCCGATCTGATCTCGTTCCGTTTGAAACGAGTTTCGGATTCAGAATGCGACAGCGTACTAACGATTCACGCCAATCGATATTCCAGGTGCGCCAGATGGACCAAGAACAGGTTTTCATGGGGCATGACGGCGGCAGGCCGCGTTTCGATCAGATCGGCAGAACCAGATGGACGGCTGATCAGAAGCGCAGTGGGTCTTCACCGCTCTCTTCACTTGCGAGCCAGCGCGTCACCGGGAAGAGCCACACCGCCATCAGCGCAACCACGAGCAGCGATGTCAGGACAACCGGCGCCGGGTTCCACAGCGCCAGCAGCGGCAGCGCCGCGGCCACGATCAGCATGAATATGGACCCCGGGTGGTAGACCGACCGGAACTGGTCAAAGATCAGCAGCGTGCGCCCGACGAGCGCCAGCGCTGTCAGCCCGATCGAGACCGAAGCCACCAGCAGCCACGCCGTGCCCTCCGGCGAGTGGCTGTCGGAGCCGTGCTCGATGAGGCTTACCATCGAAGCGCCAGCGGCGGCTATTGCCATCGTCAGCGGAAGCTGCGCGACCACCCAGACCTGCATGCTGCGAGTGCTGTTCCTCGGCAGCCTGCGGCCCGTCGTGTCGAAGTAGTTCCACCACAGCCCGAAGCCGATCACAAGCGCCAGCATGCCGGTCGCCATCGTCGAGGCGTCACGCGTCGATTCGATCAGCCCTTCCACAACGCCCACGACCACCTCGCCAAGAACGATGATCGTGAACAGGCCGAACCGCTCGACGGTCGACTCGTTGATGGTCCGCAGATCGCCCATAAGGGCCGAGGAAGCGCCGGTCGTGAAAACCACGACGCCGATCCACCCGATGACCACGACGGCGTAGATCACGAGCTGCCCGTCCTCGCCAACGAACGTCGACGCAACGACCGCTCCCGCCGTCGCCAGGATGAAGCCCAGGTAGCGAGTGGTCACGGCCCGGTAGACCTCTTCGTCCTGTCGCCTGACGCCCCACCACAGCCACCCGAACAGGGCGAACAGCAGGGCGTAGACGATCGCGAAGCCGCTCACCTCCTCGGTGTGGTCGTTCGCATAAACCGCCAGCAGGCCGATCAGCCCCATCTGGATGAAGGTGAAGGTGCGCGTGCGTACGTCGTTGCGGCCGTGCAGGTCGTGGAACATCGAGCCATTGAGCCATGCAATCCAGATCAGGCCGAAGAAGACCACGAACTCGGCGAAGGCGCGCCAAGTGATGTCGTGCGCCAGCTGGCTGGCCAGCGTGGCGATGACGACCACGTACACCAGGTCGTAGAACAGCTCCAGGAACGTGACCTGGCGGTCTTCCTCGACCTCGCCGTGGGCGCGTGGTGGCTGCCACAGCCTTCTCTTGAAAGATCTCAGCACGTGCTTGTCCGCCTCCTGTTGGACCACGCGGCTAGCGTGGCCGCGACGAAAATCCTGGCGGAGAGGTTACCCGATGCCCGTGCCAGCCAGCAGTTTCGCCCCACGCGGTCTTCGCGGCTGGTGTATCGTCTACGCCGACGGAGGACAGCCGCAGCTTCAAGGTCGGCGAAAGCTTCGACTCACAGAACAACATCCAGCAAACCTGCGGAGAAAAACCGCGCAACGAACGGGAAACGAGATGAACCGACTCGACGGCAAAATCGCAATCATCACCGGCTCTGGCACCGGCATCGGCAAGTCGGCTGCGCAGCAGTTCGCCGCCGAAGGCGCCTCCGTCGTCCTGGTCGGGCGTCGCCGTGAGCCGCTCGAAGAGACGGCTGCCGAGATCGAGAAGGCCGGAGGCACCGCGATGGTCCATCCCGCCGACCTCGAAGACGGTGACGCAGCGGCGGGTGTTGTCGATGCCACCATCAGCCGCTTCGGCCGCGTCGACATCCTGGTCAACAACGCCGGCCACAGCAGCCGAGTGCGATCCATCAAGTACGTCGGCGCCGAGGAGTGGGAGTCGGTGTTCAAGGTGAACGTCGAGGGCGTCTACCGCATCACGCAGGCGGCGGTGAAAGACATGATCAAGCGCAAGGAAGGCACCGTCATCACCGTTTCGTCGATGGCCGCGCTGACGCCGGGCCTGCTGGGCGGAGCACCTTACAGCGCCGCCAAAGCCGCAGCCCTCAACCTGATGCGAGGCATGAATTCAGAGCTGCGTGAGGAGGGAATCCGCGCCTGCGCCATCATGCCGGCCGAGGTCGACACGCCGATCCTCGCCAACCGGCCGTTGCCGCCTGACGCCGAGGCACGCTCGACGATGATGGGCGCTGAGGACGTGGCGGCAGCGGTGCTGTTCTGCGCAACGACGCCGCAGCGCACGCTGGTGTCGGAGATCGTGCTGATGCCGACGCAGCCCCGCGACACTTCGGCGGACATGAAGGCCGCACGGGAGATCAAGTCTCCGGACCAGCAGTTCTAAGGTGCCGGGACCCGTGAGCGACTCGCTGGACGAAACACTGGAGTTCGCCGTGGCGCTGGCCCGCGAAGGTGGCGACTTCACGCTGCCGTTCTTCTACTCGGACGACCTGCAGGTGAACCGCAAGGCCGACAACTCACACGTCACCGAGGCCGACCGCGGCGCAGAGAAGCTGATGCGCCAGCGCATCGAGGCGCGTTTCCCGGATGACGGCATCGTTGGCGAGGAGTGGGGCGTAAAGCAGGGTACAAGCGACCGAACCTGGTTCCTCGACCCGGTCGACGGAACCGAGGTGTTCGTGCGCAACGTCCCGCTCTACGGCACGCTTGTAGCGGTGGCGCAGGACGGCGCGCCCGTTGCCGACGCCGGCGTGATCTACATGCCGGCCATCCCGCAGATCGTCTTCGCTTCGCGGGGCAGGGGAGCGTGGACGACGCGAAACGTCCCGTCTTTCGAGTCGAGCCCGGAGATGCTGACGGACGTGCAGAAGGCGCAGGTATCCGAGGTCTCGGACCCGGCCGAGGCTTACGCGCTGTCGTCGTTCGATGAGTGGTGGCTCAGGACCGGCCGTGCCGATGTTCATCACCGGTTCATTGAGAGCTTCGGCGTCCACCGTGGCTGGGGCCACTGCTACGCGCCTCTGCTGGTGGCAACCGGCATGTCCGACGTGTGGGTGGAGCCGTCTGCGCACGACTGGGATTTCGGTCCCGTGAACCTGATCATCGAAGAGGCAGGCGGAGCGGCGACGACTATCTCCGGCGAGCACACGTTCCGTGGCGGCAACATGGTCGCCACCAACGGCAAGCTCCACGATCATGCTCTCGCCGCCCTCAAAGGGTTCTAGAGCGCAGTTCCAGTCGTCGCCGCGGTCCCTCATCCTCCGCTCTTCGCCCGCTCAACGAACTCCACCACCTCGGGCGAAGGCGCATGCGGGTTCGACTCGAACACGCCCTTCTGATAACCCTCGGCTATAGCGTCGGTCAGTCCTGGCTCCCGGTCCCACGCAGACATCGTCTCCGCCAGTAACTCGTCCCAGCGCGCCGCCAGCGCCTTCGCCTCCGCACTCGCCGGGTCGGCATCGATGTTCCGCTTGATGTCCGCGATCAGCGTCGTCCAGCGGTCCTCGACGTCCTCCACGTAACCGTCCGGCAGCGAATCACGCAGCCGCTTCGCCTGTTCCATCTGCTCCGGGGAAAAATTGTGCGTCATCTGTCTATCCTTCTCATCGAACTCCTGCTGCACCGCGTTCGAAGCGGCGAGCACCAGGTCCCAGTCCCACTTTCCAGTCTTCGAGTGAGCGCTCAGCAGTCGCTCGATCGCCGAATCGACCCGCCGCATCCGCTCGATCTGCGTCTTTAGTGACCTGCTCTGGATGCGCATCGAGGCCGCGATGTCGAAGTCCTCACGAGCCATCAGCTCGCCGATCTGCCTCAGCTTGAAACCCAGGTGCCGGAGCGTCAGCACCTGCTGCAGCTTCAGCAGGTCGGCCTCGCTGTACAGCCGGTATCCGGACTCGGAGCGAGCGGACGGCTTCAGCAGGCCGACACGGTCATAGTGGTGCAGCGTCCGCACCGTCACGCCCGTCAGCTCAGCGAACTCGCCAACCCTGTAGACACGCGCCATCGATCACCTCTCCAGACGAAGATAATCCCTGACGCTACGTCAGGGTCAAGCGCCGCGCAAAATTCGGTTTCCCGAGCCCGTGTATGCTGCCGCGCCTTGAGCTACCGGACTTCGAGCGGTCTTCGCCACTTCTCAGCGCCAGGGAGAGACTCGACATGAGAGATATCGTGAAGGAAGGGTTCATCCTGTTCCTGCCGATCGGCATCGCCTTCTTCATCTTCAAGTTCATCTTCGACACGCTCGACGGCATACCTCAGCCGATCATCGAGGCGATATTCGACCGGCCGATCACGGGTCTGGGCTTCGCGGTGATCATCGTTCTGTCGCTGCTGCTCGGGCTGCTGACCGCCTCGGTGGTCGGAGCTGCGGCGTTCGGCAAGATGGAGGTCTACATCGCCCGCATACCGTTCTTCGGGCCTGTCTACGGTGTCGCCAAGCAGGTGGTGGCATCGGCGACGGGCGGCGGCGAGGATGGCGCATTCAACCAGGTGGTGGCGGTGGAGTATCCGTCGGCCGGGATCCACTCAATCGGGTTCCTGACGAAGCGCATGACCGACGGCCAGCTGATGATCTACATCCCGTCGACGCCGATGCCGAACACCGGCGTGCTGATCGTGGTGGGCGCCGACAGAGTGACGGAGCTTGAGATGTCGGTGGGCGATGCGATGCGTCTGATCACATCAGCAGGCGTAGTCTCCGAAGACATCCAAATAGGCGGAACGACAGGGTAGAGGATGGTTGGTGACCTCCCCTTCACGAGCTGGGAGCGAGGACACCTGTCGTCCCGAGCAGAACGAGGGACCCGGTGGGCGGGGCAACGCACCGAGACCTCTCGCTGCATCGGCGTCAACATTCAGCGGTAGAGGGACAGACGGGATCGCTCGACCCCGTTTGGAGCCCCACACCTGTATCCGCGGCTCGCATCGACGCTACTTGGTAGGGGCGCCGCCTGCTGCGCCCGGTCCCGGCGGCGCCGGGACGTCTGTGTTTCCTGAGCGAAGCGCAGCGGAGTCGAAGGATCTCTGGAGCGGAGACTCGCCTTGACAAGACGGGTTGGTCCTCAGAGGCCCTCACCCGGAGGCGGGTACCCGTCACTCAGGCAACACGCTGGCTCAGGATGGCGGTCTTCCTTCTCCCAGCGGGAGAAGGTGCAGGATGAAGGAGAAGTGGTCTCACATAGTCCAGTCAGATCTCTCCCTTCGGTCGAGATGACAAAGAGTCCGTCACCCCCCAAAGTACTCCTTCATCGGGTTGAAGTAGTGCTCCTGCCAGCCCGGGCGGTAGTGATCGCCGTCGTCCGGCACGCTGGTGTGGTGCAGGGTGACCAGCGTCCCGCCATCGACCTCCTCCAGCGTCACCTCGATCTGCGAGTCCGGCTCCGAAGCCGAGAACTGCGATGTACGCCACGACTGCACGATTCGGCGGTCCGGCTCCAGCGCAACATTCGCACCCGTGATATAGCCATCCCACGCATCGAACTCGCCGCCAACCTCGCTCGAACAGTGCGCCTCGCCGCCGGTCATCCCGGTGTGTCCGTCGTTTGAGAGCCATGCGCTGTAGATCTCGGCGGGCGTCGCCGGAATCGTGTCGCTCACAGTGAACTCGATCATGGTGGACTCCTTCCCAGGCAGTGTTTGGCGCTACGCCGCATCGCCAGTCGAGTGCGAGTTTACTGTGATCGCTGGTAGCTTCGGGTAGAGGAAGGCAGCGTCGTCCCGAGTCACGGGTGCCCGTTTACGGGCGCGGGACCCGGTGGGTGTGATACTTAACTGACGATGCTTCAAAGATGTCATTCTGAGCTTGATTCAGAATCTCGCAGGTCCTCCCAGGCAGACGGTCAGATCTCTCCCTTCGGTCGAGATGACAATCACTCCATGCAATCTGAGATCGACGCATTCCTTCACTACGCCGCCGTTGAGCGCGGCATGTCCGGCAACACCGTCGCCGCCTACCGCAACGACCTCACCGGCTTCATCACCTACTTCGCCGAGGACTCCGGCGAGGCGCGGCTGAACGACTGGCGCTCCGTCACGCCCGGCCACGTCAATGATCTGCTCAGCGACATGGACGACCGCGGCTACTCCGCCTCCACGCGCTCTCGCAAGATCGCGGCGCTTCGCTCCTTCATGAAGTTCCTGGTCGAAGAGCGAGTCCTCGACGAAAGCCCCGCATCGCACATACGGACGCCTCGTGCCGGCCGGCCGGTTCCCGACGTGCTCACCGCAGATGACGTCGAGGCGCTGCTTCAAACTGCGGCCAGCGGCGAAACGCCGGAGGACCGCCGCGACCACGTAATGATCGAGCTGATGTACGCCGCAGGGCTGCGAGTCACCGAGCTGGTTTCGCTAGATATCGGCGACGTCAATTTGCGCAGTGAGACCGTTCGAACGGTCGGAAAAGGATCAAAGGAGCGTGTCGTGCCGCTGCACGACTTCGCCGTCGAGGCGGTGGAACGCTACCTGCACGAGGTCCGGCCTCACCTCGCCCGTCGAGCCCGCACCGACGCCATCTTCCTCGGCCGCCGCGGCCGAAGGCTCTCGCGGCAGGCTTTCTGGCTGCGACTCAGGCAGGTCGCCGCAAAGGCCGGCATCACGGCCCACATCACGCCGCACACACTCAGACACAGCTTCGCGACCCACCTGCTGCAGGGCGGAGCATCGCTGCGGCACGTACAGGAGCTGCTCGGCCACTCGTCCATCTCGACAACGCAGATCTACACGCACCTCACCTCCGAGCACGTTCGCACCGAGTACGACAAAGCACATCCCCGGGCATAGCGCCGCCTTCCCGCTGACGATTAGTGGTGATTGATGCCGGCCAGTCCTGCGAGCCAGACTGTTCGACCGAACTGATACTCCAAGCGAGGACGACTCGACGTGACCGCCAGGTTCCGGCCATATCAGCGTGAACAGGACTTCGACCGGGTTGGCGAGTTCCTGGTCCGCACCTTTCGCACATCAGGTGGACACATCAACTGGCTGCAGCCCCGCTGGGAGTACATGCACTTCCATCCGCTGATTCAGCGGGTGAATCTCGACTCAATCGGCATCTGGGAAGTCAACGGCGAAATAGTCGGAGTCGCTCATCCTGAGCACGAAATGGGCGTCGCCTACTTCGAGGTGCATCCTGACCACACGTATCTCGCGCCCCAGATGCTGTCGCATGCAGAAGAGCGGATCAGCTGTGAGAATGGCCGCAACCGGCAGCTGAAGATCTGGATCAACGATGCTGCCCCAGAGTTCCGTGACGTCGCGATTGCTCAAGGCTACGCGAGCGAAAGCCGGTACGACCCGATGTCGTTCCTGAGGGTCGACGCAATTCCGGACGCTCCGCGCTTGCCGGAAGGATTCCGCATTCAGAGCCTTGCCGAGGACAACGACCTGTACAAGGTCCACCGGTTGCTGTGGAGAGGCTTCGGCCACGGCGACGAACCGGATGACGATAGCCAGGACGGTCGCGATCTCATGGGCATTGAAGGCCGCAGGTTGATGGGATCAGCCCCGAACTTCAGACTGGACCTCAACATCGTCGTGGTGGCTCCGAACGGAGACTTCGTCTCGTACTGCGGCATGTGGATCGAACCGGTCCACCAGATCGGCTATGTCGAACCGGTCGCCACCGATCCCGACTATCGCAGGCTGAAGCTCGCCACCGCCGCGGTGCTCGAAGGCGTTCGCAGATGCAGGGATGAAGGCGTTCTGAGAGCTTGCGTAGGCTCCACGATGCACCTCTACCGGTCCACTGGGTTTGAGCGTGAGTACGGCTCAGAGTTGTGGTCCCGGGAGTGGTGACGGGCCCGTCCATTCGTCAAGAAGAGCTTTTCCGCCGACCACTCACCTGGCCAGTCGCTCACCCCAATCCCTACATATACGGCACTCGAGCCTAAAACAGGTAAACTATCGTTAACTTCTGTGATGCGGTGGAGTTTGAACCGCATCGCTTTCGCCCGGATTCGAACGCACGGAACTCGAACTGGACGCAAGGGGGTTCGAAATGACAGTTATCGCCATCGAGGGACGGGCAGGCGCGGGCGCACCGGACGTCGGCAGGATCGTCGCTCGTGAACTCGATATCGACTTCGTTGACAGGCTGATCCTGGCCGAGATCGCCAGACGCGTCGGCTCGACAGTCGGCGCGCTCGCAGACCAGGAACGCCGCGTCCCATCCTTCGTGAACCGGCTCGCGCAGTCCGTCCAGCGCATGCTCCACCGCTCGGCCGTCGCCGGCATGGGCGGCGATCCATACTTCGGCCCGGGCGTCGAGCACCTGCTGGCTCGGCCGTACAACGAGATGGACGAAGAGGCGCCGGCGTCATCGGCAGCGGAGCTGGATGACGCGCACTTCAGGGACACGACTGCCGAGGTGATCCGGGACATCGCAGAGGCGGGGAACGTGGTGATCCTGAGCCGCGGCGGCGCTGCGATCCTCAGGAGTCGGACAGATGTGCTGCGCGTCGGCATGGTGGCTCGCATGGAAGACCGCGTCGCCCGCATCATGACGTTGGTGAAGCTGGATGAGCAGGCTGCGATCGACTACATCGAGCATTCGGACCGTGCCCAACATGCCTATTTCCAGAAGGCATTTGAGTCGAGTCCTATCGACCCCTTCCTGTATCATTTCATGTGGAACACTTCCGATGTTTCGGTTGAGTATGCGGCGCAGGTGACGATCGATGCGGCCCGCGAGATGGCTGACAAGGGCCTGAAGTGGGCGGGCAAGGAAGAGTCGTCTCCAGCCGCCGCCGCAGGCAGCTAACTGCCACACATTTCCAGCAACATTTTCTTGCCCGGCAACCGGGCCACCCACTGGGACAGTAATGCCACGACAGAGAAGACGACGCGACCGGCGCCCGAACGTTTTCGTCCAGGAGTCGGCGCCACGGGGCCGCGATGAGATCGACGAGGAGGCGCCGGTTGAGGACGACGGCGATGAGTCGTCTTCGGCGTCAGCGTCCAGCGGAGGCACGGCGGTTTCGACCGGCCGCTCCCGACGCTTGAGGGCTCAGCGCGCTGCCAGGCAGGCGCGGGTCAGGTCCGAGGTCTTCACCCGCTCGATCGGCAACGAATTGCGCAAGCTGGGCATGCTGAGCGGCGGCATAGCAGTCATCCTGGTAGTCCTGGCCTTCGTGCTGTAGGCCGGCACTGTTCTCCCTCTATGGTCAGGGAGGGAGTTAGAGAGTGGGTTGACCCAACAACCCTGCTCTCTTCGCCGCAGCACGTACGTCGGTCATCCCGTCCGACCAGGCGCAGCCGGGAACCCGCTTGCGGAAGCGTCCCTGCCAGAGTTTGTCATTCTGAACTTGATTCAGAATCTCGCGAGTCTTCTCACTTCAGCCAGTCAGATCCCTCGGCTACGCTCGGGATGACAAACCTCCCCTCCCGGGCCGGAGAGGGAACACCCGTATCCGGCTGAACCGCCCCTCAACCTCCCGCTGGTGAGTCGTCGTGCGCCGGAGTAACATCCTGCGCCTGACCTCCCACGCCTAAAGCCCGCAACCAGGACTCGACAGCAACATGCAGACCAACACCCTTGGCAAGACCGGACTCGAAGTCAGCCGACTCGGAATCGGCCTCTCTGAAACCGGCTTCAACCTCTCACAGAACGAAGAGGCGCAGGCCGCCGAAGTGCTTAACTCTGCGCTCGACCGGGGCATCAACTTTCTTGACACGGCCGCGTGCTACGGACTGAGCGAAGAGCAGGTCGGCGCCGCAGTATCGAGCCGTCGGTCGGAGTTCGTCCTGGCCACGAAGGCGGGTCACTTCCTCCCAAGGGGCGAAGGCGAAGACTGGACCGCCGAGGTAATCGAGGAGAGCATCGACCGGTCGCTCAAGCGTATGAAGACGGACCACGTTGACCTGCTGCAACTCCACTCGTGCACAGTCGAGGTCCTGGAGCGAGGCGAGGTGATCGAAGCGCTCCAGCGGGTGAGAGACGCCGGGAAGACCCGGTTCATCGGCTATTCTGGGGACAACGAGAACGCCGAGTGGGCGGTGAACTCGGGCATTTTCGACACGCTTCAGACTTCGTTCAACCTCGTTGACCAGAAGGCGCGGACGACTCTGCTGCCGAACGCCGAAAAGCAGGGCATGGGGATCATCATCAAGCGTCCGATAGGAAACGCTGTCTGGGGCTCGTCGCAAGACCCGCGACCCTACGAGCACATCCCGACCTACACCGAGGAGTATTTTCGGCGTGCCGGGGTGATGCAGGCGGAGGGCGCGCTGAAGGTCGAGCTGGAGGACCGGATCCTGACGGCTCTCGGCTTCGTGATGGCGCACGACGAGGTTGATGTGGCGATTGTCGGGACGCAGCGGCCCCATCACCTGGCGTCAAACATCGAGATGATGAACAACGACTTGCCGATCTCACCCGACGCCGTCGCCGACCTGCAGGACCGCTACGACCGCCTGTCAGACAACTGGGAGCAGCGTGGCTAGCTCGGTGAGTGGGCGAGGCAGCTGGTCGTCCCGAGTTAGAACGAGGGACCCGGTGGGTGGGGCGACCGGTCGAACACCTATCTCTGCACCACAGCCAACCTTCGACAGGATCAGGATGGCAGGACGGTTTGATTCAGAATCTCGCCAGTGATCTCACGTCGACCAGTCAGATCCCCACCCGCAAGCGGGTACCCGACGCTCGGGATGACAGGACTTCCTTCCCCTTCATTGCGGCCTTTTCGCCGGGCCGGTAGGATCGCGGCGACGCAAACAGGCTCGCAATCCTTCCCGAAAGTCACCTCGTTGAGCGATTCCTCCGGCGAACAAGGGTCTTACAGTCACGGCTACGGCGTGACCTCAGACAACCTCTCGCGCAGGACGGCGCAGACCTCCGCCGGGTTCTTCGTGCCGTACCTCGAAAGCGGCATGAGCCTGCTCGACTGCGGATGCGGGCCCGGCTCCCTCACCACCTCACTGGCGCAGCTCGTGGCGCCCGGCCGGGTCGTCGGTATCGACATCGGCGAAAGTCAGGTCGAGCGAGCACGCGAGCACGCCGCCGAAGCCGGTGTTTCGAACGTCGAGTTCCAGGTCGGCGGGCTCTACGAGCTACCGTTCGATGATTCGTCGTTCGATTCGGTGTTCAGCAACACAGTGCTGCAGCACGTCCCTGACCCGGTGCGAGCGCTGCGGGAGTGGAACCGGGTGCTGAAGCCTGGCGGGGTGCTGGGGATCCGGGAGGAGGACTGGGGCAGCCTGTTTTACTGGCCCGAGACGCCGCTGCTGCGGGAGGCCTATGACCTGTACTTCCGCTACTGGCAGGAGAACGGCGGCAATCCGTATCTGCCTCGGCAGTATCGCCGGATTCTGCGCGAGTCCGGGTTCGATGTGATCGAGATGGCGGGCGAGGTCAATGTGAGTGCGACGTCCGATAGGGTCGCAGCGGTCGGCAACTATGGCTCGACGCACTGGCTGGAACCTGTCTTCGCTGAAGCGGTGGTGGACCGAGGCTGGGTAACCCGCGAGCACCTTGAGAAGCTGGCGAACTCGTTCGAGGTGTGGGCCGCAGACCCGGATGCGTTCACTGGCCTGACGTTCGTGTCGGCAGTAGCACGCCGGCCGGCTTGAGCTGAGGTGTCGGCTACGCGGGTGACGTAACTGCGATTGTCATTCCAGACTTGATCCGGAATCCTAAAGGTCTTCCCAGGTAGGCCGATCAGATCCTCCCTCCTGGCTTGGGAGGGAGTCCAGGGGGAGGGTTGGTAGTGGCGCCATCCTGAGCCTGCCTGCCTTGAGCGGGGTCGCACGGAAGGGTAGGCGTCCTCCTTGTCATCCCGAGCGTTAGCGAGGGATCTGACTGGTCAATATGAGACCGCTTCTCCCTCATCCTGCACCTTCTCCCGCTGGGAGAAGGAAGCCACCGTCCTCACCTGCTTACGAGAGCGTATAGCCCGGTTTTTTTCCTCTCTCCCCTTGTGGGAGAGAAATAAAGAGAGGGGATGTCCCTGCAGAGCCGGGACCGCTTTTCGCCCCTTCGACAAGCTCAGGATGCAGTGCACTTTCACCCTCTCCCTCGATCCCTCTCCCATCAAGGGCGAGGGAGGCAAATCCTCCCTCCCAGCTTGGGAGGGACGGGTGCCTGCTTGCGGGCGCGGGAGAGTCGTTGGTGACGCACCTACTCATCCTCAACAAGACGAATAGCCCTCCCCTTAGTCCCCTCCCAATATGGGAGGGGAGATGTGTCATTCCGGACTTGATCCGGAATCTCTCCGGCGACCTCACGTCGACCAGTCAGATCCCTCCGTTCCGTCGGGACGACAACTTGTTCTCACAAGCTGGGAGAGGATAGGCCGCCAGGCACTCATGGGCTTGCTTCCCGGCGTGTGTATTCTTGTATTGAGGACGCTGGCAGTTTGATTCGCCGGTCCCACTCCCCACATTCAATGACCACCTCCTCCACCAAACGGACCAAGCCCAAACCCGAACCGCTCTTCAGCGAGCGGCTCGCTGCCGTGCCCACGAAGCCCGGCATCTACATCATGCGCGGCGGAAAAGGCCAGGTCCTCTACGTCGGTAAATCCGCCTCGCTGCGCAACCGACTTCGTTCCTACTTCTCCAGTCCGAAATCGCTCACCGGCAAGACTCGCGACCTCGTCGGAGCCATCAAGGACTTCGAATACATCGTCACCGAGTCCGAACAGGAGGCGCTGCTCCTCGAAAACAGTCTCATCAAGAAGCATCAGCCGCGCTTCAACGTCAGGCTCAAGGACGACAAGACATATCCCTACATCAAGGTCGACCTGTCCGAGGACTTCCCGCGGGTCTACATCACCCGGCGCACCGCCAACGACGGTTCCCGTTACTTCGGACCTTTCGCCTCCGCCGGCAGCGTGCGCAAGACGCTTGACCTGCTGAACCGTCTCTTCCCATACCGCACCTGCACCAAGGCCATCACCGGGACCGACGAGCGGCCGTGCCTCGAGTTCCACATCAAGCGCTGCAACGCTCCGTGCACCGGCTACGCTTCGCAGGTCGAGTACCGCGACGTCATCGACCAGGTGCTGATGTTCCTCGACGGCAACACCCGCGAAGTGGTGCGCGAGATCAAGACGGCGATGTCGGACGCCTCGGACGCACTGGAGTTCGAGCGCGCCGGCGCGCTGCGCGACCGCCTGCGTGCCATCGAGCGTGTCTACGAGGGCCAGAAGGTTGTCGGCATGGGCCGCGAGAACCTCGACGCCATCGCGCTGGCAACCGCGCATGACGAGGCGTGGGTCGAGATCTTCTTCATCCGCCAGGGCAACCTTGTCGGCCGCGATCACTTCATCATGCAGGGCACTCGAGACAGCTCGGTGCCAGAAGTGGTCGGGCAGTTCGTGCAACAGTTCTACGACTCGGCGTCCTACATTCCTCGCACCGTCCTCGTGCCCGAGCCGCTGGAGGACATCGAAGTGCTGGAAGGCTGGCTCGCAACCCGTCGGGAAGGCCCGGTCAGCTTCACGACACCACAGCGCGGCGCCAAGAAGCGACTGGTGCAGATGGTGAGCGAGAACGCCGCGCAGGGCCTTGAGCAGCTCAAGATCAAGATGCTGTCGAACGACACCTTGATGCAGGGCGCCATGGCCGAGCTCGAGGAGCACTTGAACCTGCCGCGCCCGCCGCGTCGCATCGAGTGCTACGACATCTCGCACATCCAGGGCACAAACGTCGTCGCCTCCATGTCGGTGTTCACGGACGGCAAGCCGAACTCATCGCAGTACCGCCGCTTCAAAATGAAGCACACGCAGAACAACGACGACTTCGCTTCGATGAAAGAGGTGCTGACGCGGCGCTTCAAGAGGCTGGCGGCGGCGAACGAGGCGCGGGCGAAGGGCGAGGACCCGGACGCCAGGTCGTTCGGTGAAACGCCTGACCTGGTGCTGATCGACGGCGGCACGTTGAGCGCGAGGACGTCGTTGCCGAAATAGGTGCTCAGGT
>JANQEF010000291.1 GCA_028278465.1 Dehalococcoidia bacterium
GAGCTCATGTCCCTCCTTGGCGATCGGATCCACAAGCATCTGTTCAACGGCGGCGCGCTCACGGAGGAAGCCATGGCACGCCGGCTCCTGAAACGGTGCGACGAGGTGGAGGTGGCGTTCACCGCCGAAGCCGCGCGGTGGGGGAAACGGACACCGTACTCATGGGCCAGGGCGAGGGACGAGTTCCTGCGCGGCTACCTCGCGGCCAAGCCCGAGAGCATGCTGGAGAACCTGATCGACAGGGGCCTCTACCCCACCGTGGTCGCCCCGTTCTTCTCGATCAACGGCGTCTACCAGCACGGCGGTGCGATCGAACCCGGTGACGCCGTCTCCATGTCCGCGCCGAGCGGCACGATCTACTACACGCTCGACGGCGACGACCCCCGCTGTGACGTCGGTCACGAAGGCGGCGTGTACACCGGCCCATTGCCGCTCGCGAAGACCACGCACGTCAAGGCCAGGGTGCTCGACGGCAACGCCTGGAGCGCGCTCAACGAGGCGGTGTACACGGTGGGAGAGTGACGGTCCACCGCGACTCCGCGAGCAGTGTGTGGCCGGGTGGGCACTTCGCCGAGGATCGACGAATCATTCATCGCCGAGCCTTCTAGGCGAGAAGTGAGGTATCGTAGGGTATGCGAACACTGATCATCGTCACCGTGGCGGCCCTATTCTTCGCGTGCTCGAGCACCCCCTCCGAGACCGATGCACCGGCTCCAGCACCGGTGCAAGAGGTACAACCTGTCTCCTGCGGCGAGACCACCTGCACCCCACCGGAGCAGTGCCTCACCGTCACCGGCAGCCTCCCCGGCGCCCCTTCTAAAGAGGAGTGCTGGATCCCGTGCGGCAAGCACGGCGATCCCGCGTGTCCCCAGGGGATGACCTGTTCGATGATCCACAACGGCCCCGGGCAGGTCTGCGTCAAGCCCGAGTGAGATTACTGGCGTCTATTCAAGCTCGCTTCTCGGCAGCCTGGATCACCACGACGGTCACGTCGTCGAGTTGCTCTCCGCCCTCGCTGAAACGGTTCACATCGTCCAAGATGCGCTCCAGCGTTGCTGCGCACGCCCGATTCTGATCACCTTCGGACAACAGCTTCTCCAACCGTTCGAAGCCGTAGATCTCTCCGTCGGGGGACTCGGCCTCCACCACCCCATCGGAGAGTAGGACCAGGGAGTCGCCGACCGCCAAGCTCACCTCGGTGTTTCGATACACGGCGGATTTCATCCCGCCGATTGGCAACCCGCGCGCCTCGAGGAAGCCTGCGTCTCCGTCCCCTCGAACCAGCAGTGGAGGCACCTGTCCGGCGCAGGCCAGGCGAACCGTTCGATCTTGCGGATCGAGGATGGCGTAGAGCAGCGCCACGAACATCCGGCGACGTTTGAGGCGCTCGTGGAGCCGCTGGTTGAGAGCGCCGAGCATCTCCGCGGGATCGCCAAACCGACGCGCCTCTGCCTCGACGAGGCTCGAGCTCACCGCCATGTACAGCGCACCGGGCACGCTCTTGCCTGACACGTCACCCACAGCGACACCCAACCCACCGCCCTCGAGCGGGACGTAGGTGAAGAAATCGCCTCCTACCTCGCGCGCCGGCAATGACTTACCGGCAAGCTCGAAGCCATCGAGCTGCGGGGCTTCCGCCGGCAGCAATCCGGTCTGGATCTCTCGCCCGAGCGCCAGGTCCTTGTCTATCCTCTCTCGCTCGGCCGCGTCGAGCTGCTGGGCGACCTCGCGGTCCTTGCGGCGCCGGTACTTACGGACCTGCCACCACACCACAAGCGACATCATGGCCAGCGCGGCGAGCACCGCCAACCCCCGGAACCACCACGTCTCCCACCAGGGTGGCAACACCCGCACTGAGATGGTGGCCGGTTCGGGGCTCCAGATCCCGTATCCGTTGCGCGCTGTCACCTCGAACCGATACCGGCCTGGCGGCAGGTTGCGGTAGCGGACATCTGCCCTGTCGGTCACCGGCGACCAGTCGTCGTCCAACCCGACCATTCGCGTCCTGAACCGGACCTTATTTTCGTCCCGCCACCAGATACCGGCGTACAGGATCTCGATGTCGTTCTCATCATGGGCGACAACCAGCGGTCGAATCACTGGCAGCTGTGCTGACGCTGCGGTGATGCTGGCGATGATCGGCCTCGGTGGCTCGAGGTCTTGCTCTTGGTACATGAAGCGAAAGAGGCGCTCGGCGTCCGCGAACCAGACAGCCCCGTCTTCATCCGCCGTCAGGACGACCAACTCGCTACTGTAATCGTGCAGGCCGACCAGCGGCTCGACAAGCTCTCCTGAGCGGTGCGCCAGAAACACGCCCTGCCCCCAGACCACCATCCACATGTCTCCGTCCACTCCCGGGACGAGTGCCGTGACGACCCCACGGTCGAGCTGATCGTCGGGCTCGGGTCTGCCCGTGGCCGTCTTCTTGAATAGCCCACACCCCCAGGTACCGACCCACAGCGTACCTTCCAGGTCCTCGGCGTAATTCCACGAAACGCACTCAACGCCGTCTCGAACGAGCGGCATGAGCGTGAACTCGTCGCCGTCGAAACGGGTCATCCCCCCCGCGCCCTTGGTCCACAGAACACCGCTTCGGTCCAACATCACGTTCGAGGTCTGGACCGTGGTCAGGCCTGCGTCGAGCCCCCAATGGGTTGTCTTGCCATCCTTCCAGTGCAGCAGCCCGCAGGAGAAGGTGCCGAGGAAAAACCCTCCCTGCCGGTCTATCTCCGGGTACATCGAGCTGCATCCACCGTCTGGCATTTCGATGTCGATGTCGCTGGTGCGTCCCGTTTCGGGGTTGAACAGCCTGAGCTCCCGGTTGCGGAGCGTGACCAGGAGGTCATCTCCGCCTAGGCCACAGAACTTCTTGATCTCGTGGTCTGCATCGATCTTCGCTTCTCGGCGCACCCGCGCGGCCTGCTTGTCCCAGATCGAAATCTCCCCGGAACGGCGGGCGACAACCAGGTTGCCATCCGGGGCAAACGCGACGCTCTTCACAAGCGGGCCCTCGATGCCCGACTCGCGCCCGAACGCCACCATCGACCGCTCCTCCACGGCGTAGACGCCCCCGAGGCGGACAGCAGCCCAGACCGATCCCCGCTCGGTCACCACAATGGCCTCGATCTTCGCCGGCTCGCCGCTCTGCTCGATCACCGCTTCGATCAACGCAGTGCGACCTTCTGATCTGACGACCAAGCCCCTCGTCGTGCCGATCCACAAGGTTCCCCGCTGGTCCTCGGCCAGGCATACCACTTGATCCGACGGAAGCCCGTCGTCACGCCCCAATCGCGTGAACCGACCTTCCGCGAGGAGATACAGCCCCTTGTCCGTCGGGACAGCGAGCACCCCCGAGCGCAGACGAACCGGCGTGAAGCACCTCACACCACCCAGCTCCTTGAACACGGACACCGCTTCGCCACCGGACTCGCGCCCGATGCGCACGAGACCACCCTCGGAGCCGACCCAGATCACGTCTTCTTCGGCGAGCAAGCCCAACACCTGCCCCGCTGGCAAGCCGTCGTCGACACCCCACGCGGTAACCTGCTCTCCCCGGATCTCTAGAACACCATCCCGCCCGCCGACGAACACACTCCCCGAACTGTGGGCAACCGCTTTCACCGAGCCTGCAATAGCCTGATGGGGCCCGTCGGCGAACAGCCTGCGGATGGTGTTCTGCTCGAGGACGAACAGCCCACCAGACACATTCGGATCACGGGTGTCGTCCCAGGAACCGATCCAGATTCGGCCTCGATCGTCTTCGGCCACCCCGTACAGATAATCCCCCGCGATGCTCGGCTCGCTGAAGTGCGAATATGTCTCGAACCGGGCCCCGTCGAACAGCACCAGACCGTTCTCGCTGCCGATCGCAATGCGACCGTCTCGCAGCTGTTGCACGCTTCGGGGATTGTTGTCGATCAACCCGTCTTTCGCACCGTACTGCCGAGCCCGCCACTCCCTGTTGACGGTGGCCAGCGCCCGCGCCGCGTCTCCAGCGATGGCCTGGAATCGGGGGTTGGGTGCCAAGCGGCCGAATCGCTCATTGAGAAGCCCCACGTCAGCAAGGCCCAGCCTTACAGCGTCCTCCAGTCGGTCGAGAGCACCGCTCTCGTCCCCGAGCTCCATGAGCGCCTCGGCCATCCGCACAGTATGTGCCACACGGTCGGGCTCGAGCGCTGCGTGACGCGTCGCGGTCTGGAGCAACTCGTCCCACAGTCGCTGCTCGCGAAATCGCTGGCACGCCTCATCGAGGTCGAGTGGGGATGATTGTTCCTCGGCTGTCGAGATGGCCGGGGCGCTGAACAGGCAGAGGGCGATGATCAGGGCCAGGCTGAACGCAGGGCCTCGTCTGAAGAGCTCACCGGTGTTGGCGTCTTCCACGCCCCCCCCCGTTCTCGTCAGGACGAGAGGCCGGCGATGGCCTCCTGTTCGGAGTGGTACACCGTCACGTAATCGGTCAGCCCGATGATATGGGTCATCCGCTTGAAGTGAGAGGCCATCGAGCTGAACGCCAGGGTGCCGCCGGTGTCCTGGATCTCGCTGAGCATACCCACCAGGACCGCCAACCCGCCGCTGTTGAGGTGCTTGATACCGGCGAAGTCCACGACAAAACACCTCGCACCATCGCCCGCGAGTTGGCGAAACACCTCGTTGAACGCGTCGCCACTCTCGGCTGTGAAATCGCCGCGGACACGCATGACTGAAACCGGAGCGTGCTGAACAGCTTCAATCTCGAGGGGTTGCCACATCCTCAGCCCTCCTTATCGCCGGTGCCAATGCGGATCACCATGCGTAACACCGTGCCGTCGCCCTCGTTCTCGATGGACGCCTCATCGACGAGGCTGTTGATGATGTGGAACCCCCATCCGCGCAACGACGGGTCCTCCCCACTGAGCTTCTTGTTCAAGTCTGGCGGAGGAGGCGCATCGGAGATGCCCTCGCCCGGGTCCCGCACCTCGACCTCCACCGAGCCCTCGTCCACGCTGAACGCCAGCCCGACCTTCTGTTGACAGTCCGCTTCGGCGCCGTGCTCTATCGCGTTCGCGCAGGCCTCACCGAGCGCGATCTTTAGATCCTGCACGCGGTCTTCCGGGAAACCGATGTCTCTCGCCAGGCTCTCGGCAGCCGCCATCGCGACCTTCTCGAAGCCCGAGATTGCGGGAAGCTCCAGCACGACTCGCTTGGAGTCACTCATCACCACCTCCCTCGTTGCCCGTATTGGCTTTCGACGTCAGAGGAACGCTCATGCCGGCAATGCCGGCGAGGCGGACGAACACCTCGAACGCGGTCTGCGGTCGGTCCTCCGGCTCGGTCGCGACCATCTGCATCACGATCTCCTCGAGCTCGGCGGGGATGTCGAGGTCGTCCCGGCGATCGCTCATCCGCTCTGGAGCTCGCTGGGTCTTGGCGAATACCAGCTGATACAGATCGCCCTCGAACGGGGGTTGTCCCACGAGCATGTGGTAGAGCAGCGCCCCGAGCGCATAGATGTCGGCCCGTCCGTCGAGCGGCTCCGCCTTGGCCTGCTCGGGCGCCATGTACACCGGTGTGCCGACGAGGCCACCCTCCATCGTCAGCTGGGTCGGGAGGGCGAGTTTGGCGATGCCGAAGTCGAGCACCTTCACGAAGTCGATCTCTCCTGGAAAATCCACGACCATCACGTTCTCCGGCTTGATATCGCGGTGGACGATCTCGAGGTCGTGGGCCTCGATCAGCGCGGAGGCGATCTGGGCACCGATCCGAGCCACCCGGATCGACGGCATCGGCCCATCCCGCATCAGGTCCTCGAGCGTGGCTCCGGACACATGCTCCATCGCGATGTAGATGATCCCGTCTTGTGAGCGATCGAAGTCGTAGATGGTCACCGTGTGGGGGTTGGCCAGCCTGCACGCGGCGTACGCCTCGAACAGAAACCGCAGGCTGTCCTTCAGCTTCTCCGAGTGCAGCACCTTCAGCGCGACCGGCCGGTCCATCGGCATCTGCAGTGCGTAGAACACCTCCCCCATGCCGCCGCCGCCGATCCGCCCGAGCACGCTGAACCTGTCGCGCAGGATCCGCCCGACCATCGGGTGGTCCAGCGAGAGGGCGCAGTTCTCACAGCGGGCATCTCCGCCCACCACCCCGTGACACCGCGGGCATCTCGTCTCGGCCGTGCTCATCCGTATATGCAGAGGATATCAGCCCCGCTCAAACGCCACAAGGGAGCAAGCATCCAGTCGAAAGAGGCAAGGCAGAAACACCAGACCTGGCAACAATCGGGAGAGCGAACGACCTTGCCCCAAGCTACTCTCGAGTGTGCGCTGACGCGGGTTAGAAATACGTAATGGTGAGGTCGTAGGGACCACCTAGCAGACCGGGGTTATTGGTCTCGGCGATGATGTAGTAGACGTTGCCTGTTTCGACGCTGAACGTGATCGTGCATACCCCGTCCATACCACTCATGCCGTCGTTGTCACAGTCGAGCTCATCACCCACGTTCTCACAGCTCGAGCGCGCTGATAGAGTACAGGGAAACTCCGTATCGACAGTGGTGTCCATGGTGATCTCAACGGTTCCGGTGCCCGTGGCCGAGTACTCCCATATCTCGTCCGGACCTCCCCCATTCATTTCGCAGGTCGCGTCGTCGTAGTCGTTGGACATGGTCGATGTGTCACTGCTGTTCGCCCCATCACTTGCCACCAAAGGAGCGCTGCACGTGTCACCTGCGGGCGCGTCTCCTTCGCAGTCCATGAAGCCCAGTGAGTTGTAGCCACATCCGTCCTGGCAGTCGTCGGTCTGGAACTGGTCCTGCTCGCCACCCAAGCACCGAATGGACTGTGAAAGGTCCTGGGTGCAGCAACCGTAGCTGCGACTCTCCGACGAGAAGCTCCAGCTGCCCGCGAGGCAGTCTGACGGTGGCGGATCGGGACAGCAGATGACGTCGGCGTCCGTGCTGGCCGCGATCTCGCAGGCGGTCATCACGGTGTCTGAGTCGCCGTCTGCATCGGTGTCTGCGTCGGTGTCCGCGTCCGTATCGGCGTCAGTGTCCGCGTCGGTGTCCGAGTCGCTATCGGCGTCAGTGTCGGTATCCGTGTCCGCGTCGCTGTCGGCGTTTCCGTCGGCGTCGCTGTCGGCGTCCGCATCTGCGTCGGTGTCCGCGTCGGTGTCAGCATCGCTATCCGCGTCCGCATCGGCATCGCCATCGGCGTCGGTATCCGAATCGCTGTCGGAGTCCGTGTCAGCGTCCCCATCTGCGTCTGTATCACTGTCGGTATCGGAATCGCCGTCCGCATCGGTGTCTGTATCCCCATCGGCGTCGGCGTCAGCGTCCCCGCTACCGCAGTCGCACTCCCCCCAGCTCTCCCCGTCGTCGTCACACACCTGGGCGCCAACGACTCCACCGGGGCAGTCGCACTGCTGCGTCTCTCCGGGCTCGCACATGGTGTCGTCGTCGCCACCGCCACCTCCGCCGCCACCTCCAGACAGATCGGGCCCTTCGTCCTTCCCGCAACCCGCGAGCACGAGAGCGCAGATTCGTAAAGCGTCCCTCTGGGTCATCTTCCCTCCTACGCTGTGTCCTGGCAGGTGAATTATACCGCAGCGGGCAGCCCGCATCAGTGGTCTCTTGGGGTGGTTGACCGACAAGACCTCACGCAGTCAGAGAAGCTCACTAAGTGACTCGATTCCCTACTCCACGTCTATCTTCACCTCGTTCGAATCGGGCAGGTGGTTGAGGCTCTCGTTCCCGACAAACTGGACCGTGTAGGAACCGCCTGGAAGCTCGTACGCTTCGTTGACGACGATCTCGGCATTCCTGGCCGATGCGGGATCAAGGGTGAAGAAGTCCTCGGGCCCCGGCGGCGGCCGCTTGGCCATGATGCCTGAATAGCTTACCTCCCCGTCGGGACCGATAATCTTGAGATAGCGCGCTCTCATCCCCTCGAACGGTGTGTGGTACCTGCCGACACGGATATTGGTACTCGTCCCGTTGTGAACTTTGAACTGGATGACGACATCCGCGCCAACTGGATAGACAGCGGCCGCCGACAGGACGACCTCAACCTTGCCATTGTCACTCTCGTCGCGCGGAATAGTTGGTGGAGCCTCTTTCTCTACGTACTCACGAAAGCCACCGAACTTGCTATCGTAGGTCTCCTCCAACACCTCGTTGTTGAGCTGGCAACTGCGGTAGATCTGGTATCCCAACGCGGCAGCCAACACGACGATCCCGCCGATGACGAGCCAGGTGAGCCTGGAGAGCTTTGGCATGGGGCAATACTACCATTCGTTCGAGAAACAACGCAGTGTCTTCACGGGTAACAACCCGTACAGCGGAGAGTACGAACGTGGTTTGTCCGCCTCCGCGGACTACGGCGGATGAACGATGACGATTACCAGAAGTGGCGGTTAGCAAACGTGCGGCCGCTGCCGGACTTCAGATAACCTTCGAACACCTCGGCTTTCGCTGAATCTGCGAACCAGACGAGCACTTCGCACCTCCACGGTCGAAATCGGAACGTGGAGGTCACGCTGCCTTCATTATGCTGGGCCAGCCTGCGCTCGAAGTCTCTGGTCAGTCCAACATACGTTCGGC
>JANQEF010000006.1 GCA_028278465.1 Dehalococcoidia bacterium
CGAATCTACCTGGCTCTTGTTGCGGCTTGGCTGAACGCCCGCGGCCCGCAGCCTCGCCTCCGCCTCGTGCGAAGTTAGTCGCTCGTCGTGCAGGAGAACGGGAAGCTCAGTGACATCTCGAAGCATCCGGCAGAACGCCTGCGCCGCCCTCGCCGCAGGTCCGTGCGAGCCGTCCATGTTGACCGGCAGCCCGACCACGATACCCTCTGCCTCATTCTCGGCAGCGATCTCGGCTATTCGTTGCTGATCGCCAGGCGCGCCAAGAGCCTCAAGCGTCGTGAGCGGAGTGCAGATCGTGCCGGTCGGGTCAGACAGCGCCAGTCCGATGCGGACCTCGCCGATATCGACACCCAGCAGCCGGCGGCCCGTGACACCGCCGCGGGAGCTCATCCCTCGTCGCTCGCCAGCCCGGCCTCGACTACCTCTTTCGCCGATGCCAGCGCCGCCTCTAGCTGGTCCGGCTGCTTGCCGCCGGCCTGAGCCACGACAGGGCTGCCGCCACCGCCGCCGCCCATCTTCCCGGCGATCGCTTTTGCGATGTTCCCGGCGTGCAGGCCGGTCTCGGTCAGGTCCTTGGTCACCATCACGACGACCATCGGCCGCTCATCGATCACCGAGCCGAGCACCACCACACCGCTCTTCATCTGGTCGCGGATGTGGTCGGCGGTCCTGCGCAGGGCATCGACGTTGCTCGCCGGAACCGACTTCACCTGTCCCGCCACGGCCGTGCCATCCGGCGCATCGAACGAGAAATCGAACGTCTGCTGCGAAGCGCCGTTGTCGCCGGCCACGCTTGCCCGCAGCATCTGCTCCTCCAGCCGCTGCACCTCGCGACGCGACGCCGCAAGCTCGTCCATCAGCGACTGCGTGCGCTGGCCAAGCTCCTCAGCAGGAACCTTCAGCAGGTGTGACATCTCGCTGACCGTGCCGAACTGGTCGTAGATCGCCTCCTCTGCGCCTATGCCGGTCACGGCGAAGAGCCTGCGCACGCCGGAGCCGATCCCGGCCTCGGACGTGATGATGAAGACGCCGATGCCGCCGGTCGACTCCATGTGCGTGCCGCCGCACAGCTCGTAACTCCACGGCGGGTCGATGCGAATCGTGCGCACGTCGTTCTCGTACGTGTCGCCGAAGAACGCCAGCGCGCCCTCCTCGACCGCCTTGCTGTAGGTGGTCCAGTGCACCTCGACGGGCCGGCTGAGGCGGATCTTCTCGTTGACGATGTCCTGCACCGCCCTGATCTCGTCGGGCGTCATCGGCGCCATGTGCGTGAAGTCGAAGCGCAGGTGGTCGGGAGCGACGACTGAGCCGGACTGGCGCACGTGCGAGCCGAGAACTTCGCGCAGGGCGGCGTGGACGAGGTGCGTTGCGGTGTGGTTGCGCTTGATCTTCTCCCGCCGCACGCCGTCGACTTCTGCCGTCAGCGCCTCGCCGGTCTTCACAGTGCCCTTGGTGACCTTCGAGAAATGCACGTTGATGTGGCCGAACGGAGCGCGCGTGTCGGTCACCTCCACGACGACATCCGGGTCCTGGCCGGGGCTGTGAAGCTCGCCGGTGTCGCCGATCTGACCGCCTCGGGCGGCGTAGAACGGCGTCTCCTCCAGCACGATCTCCACCTCATCGCCCTCAGAGGCGCTGTCGATCAGTTTGCCGTCCTTGATGATGCCGATGACCGTGGAGTCGGCGACGAGAGTGTTGTAGCCAAGGAAGACCGTCTCCTCGACGCCCAGTCCTTCGTAGACCCGCCGCTCCTCGGTGTCGCCTGCGAACGCTGTGCCGGCGGAGCGTGCCTTCTCACGGCGCTCCTCCATCTCCTTCTCGAACTCTTCCATGTCGACGCCAACGCCGCTCTCGGAGGCGATTTCCTGCGTCATCTCAACCGGGAAGCCGTACGTGTCATATAGCTGCGCCGCTTCTGCGCCAGAAACCTCTTCACCGCCCGACTTCCCGATAGCTGCGCGCAGCCGCTGCGTGCCCTGCTCAAGCGTGCGGGAGAAGCTCGCCTCCTCCTTGTCCAGCACCTGCTCGATGAAGTTGCCGTTGCTGCGAAGCTCCGGGTAGGTGTGGCCCATGACCTCTGCGACCACCTGCGCCACTTCGCTGATCGGGCCTTCGACGCCTAGCTCGCGGCCGAAGAGCATGCCGCGGCGGATCACCCGGCGCAGCACGTAGCCGCGGCCGTTGTTGCCGGGGATGACGCCGTCGCCGATCAGGAACGCAGCTGAGCGGGCGTGCTCGGCCACCACGTTGATGGCGGGCGTCGTCTTAGGGTCGTCACCCCACTTCTTACCGCACATCGATTCGACGTGCCTGACGATCGGCTGGAAGTGGTCGGTCTCGTAGATCGAACGGGCGTCCTGCAGGATCACCACGATCCGCTCGAGGCCCATGCCGGTGTCGATGTTCTTGTTCGGTAGCGGAGTGTCGTTGCCTTCGAGGTCACGGTTGAACTGGGTAAACACCAGGTTGTAGTACTCGACGAAATCGTCGGTCAGGTTCGGGCCCCAGACCTTGCGGATCTCCGGGTCGGAGTAGTCCGGCATGGCATCCAGGTCGCCGCTGTAGTAGTGCAGCTCGCTGGAGGGCCCGCAGGCGCCCTGGTCACCGGCCGGGCCCCACCAGTTGTCCTCATCGCCGAAACGGTAAATGCGGTTGGGCTCGACGCCGCGATCGATCCACAGCTGCTCGGCCTCGTCATCGTCGGTGTAGACGGTGAAGAAGAGGCGCTCAGGCTCCAGGTCGAAGACGTTGAGCGAGATGTCGTGGCCCCACTCGATGGCTTCCTTCTTGAAGTAATCGCCGAAGGAGAAGTTGCCGAGCATCTCGAACATGGTGAGGTGCGTGGCGTCGCCGACCTCTTCGATGTCGGTGGTGCGGAAGCTCTTCTGGACGGTGGTGATGCGCGGGTGCGGCGGCTCGAGCTCGCGGCAGAAGTAGGGCTTGAACGGCACCATGCCAGCCGTCGTGAGCAGCAGCGTGGGGTCGCCGGAGGGGATGAGCGACGCCGACGGCAGGCGCAGGTGGTCTCGCTCCTGGAAGTACTTCAGGAACGCTTCCCGGGCTTCGTCTGCCGTCATGAAGCGCATGTTTCTATCCGTGCTGCGGTGGCTGGTTGCGGTTGGTTCGCTGCGTTGCTGGCGCGGTCGGGCCGGCGAATTGTGTCAGGTGAGGGGTCCGGTCGCCTGTCAGGGACAGCGCGCCGACATCACTCGCCCTGTTTCGCCCAAACATGAATTCTAGGTTCGGCCAATCTGGGCGTCAAAGAGATCAAGGTGCGGAGAAGCGAAAGGTTGTCTTCGAGTGGTTGGCAGCTTCAACTAAAGCAACGACCCAACCAGCTCACGCAGTGTCGCTGCATCACCGCGGCCAGAGTCGTCAATCCAGACGACCTCGGCGCCAGCTTCAGCCGCCCAATCGCAGCACTCTGAGTCGCTTTCAATGACAAGCACCGTCTCCGGGCTCACTTCCGCGTGGGCGAAAAGCCTCTCATAGAAGCCAGGACCGTGCTTGACGTAGTCAACAAGATCCGGTCCGTAGAGTGTCGAAAACGCATCCGAGATGCCCATCTTCGCCAGGATCCCCTCGAGCTCCCACGACGGCGTGCCCGAAGCCATGTGGAGCGTGTAGCCGGCGTGGCTCAGGGAACGAACGGCGTCGGCCGCGCCTTCGGCTTCGCAATTCGCCCGCTCCGCTATGTAGCGGGAGACCTCTTTGTATAGCGCTACAGCATCGTCGTCCGGCAGGGTTTGCACGCCGACGATCGTCGACATCTCAGACAGCCAGCTGGTCGCGTAGAACTGCATGAACTCGCGGTGACTCGAGAACTCTCCCATGCGACTCTGTACCTGCTTCCAGAGTTTCGGGAAGACCTGCCTGTTCGCACCAGCCCAGCTTTCGGCGGTCCCACCCATACGGTCGGGCATGAACTCCCCGAGCAGTCGCAACCATTCGGGGCCGCGTAGGTTGTTGTCGTTCAACACTCCTCCATCGTCGAGGAAGAGTGTCGCTGGCCGTTTCTTCATGTGGAAGCCTCCGTAACGTTCGGCCGGATCAAAACGGGAAGGGATTCTCACTCTCGTCTACTAGTCTGCAGACCGCCGTGCGCCAACGGCGAATCGTAGGGGGCGCTAATCTTGGCGTCAAAGAGGCGATGGATCGCGATGTGCGGATCCGGCAGCTCTGTCGCAAGAGGTAGTTTGGGGGATGTGAAACGATTGCGGCATGACTGAGCGATCACCAGTTGAAGGACGAGAGCCGGGCCATGACCGCGCTGCGACCGGCCTCGATCCACTGCGCGGCGTTACGGTGTCGGAGCGTGTCGCAGCCATCCCGAAGGCCGACCTACACCTCCACGCCGAGGCCGGACCGCGAATCGACCGCATCGTCAACGGCGAGAACGGAGTCGACTGGGCGGACTGGAAGCGCCGTCTCATGTCCGACTATCCGCCGGGCATGGACCGCCTGAACCAACTGGCGAAGATACTCGACGTGGCTGAACTCGATGCCAGACCGGAGATGTTCCAGGCCCGGGTCCGTGATGTGCTGAAGGACTCAGCAGAGGGTGGAGCCATTTACGCCGAGGTCAGGTTTGGCAGAGAGACGGTTCTCAGGCCGGACTTCATGGAGCGGTTCAGGATGGCCGAAGCACAGGTTGCTGCCGAACACCCCGGCTTCGTGGCCGAGCCTCTGGTAACC
>JANQEF010000036.1 GCA_028278465.1 Dehalococcoidia bacterium
CCAGACGAGCAGGTCGCCAAGCTCGCCGCCGTCCCGCTCGTGCAGCAGCCAGGAACGGTTTGGGAGTACGGCCTCTCGAGCGATGTGCTAGGACGGGTCGTCGAGGCGGCTTCCGGCCAACGACTTGAGGAGTTCCTGGTCGAGCGCCTCTTCGAACCTCTCCGCATGGCCGACACGGCGTTCCACGTGCCCGAGGAGGACCTAGACCGTCTGGCCGAACCCTTCGCGGTCGACCCTGCGAGCGGTCAGGCCAACGTCATGCTCGACGTCGCGGCTCCTCCCGGCAACGCTTCGGGCGGTGCAGGCGCCGTGTCGACTGCCGGCGACTATCTACGCTTCACGCAGATGCTGCTCAACGGCGGTGAGCTCGACGGCGCCCGCATCCTAAGTCCGACCAGCGTCCGGCTGATGACCTCGGACCACCTGGGCGAGGAGATCGACGCCTTGGTCTCGCCTGGGGAGCTGCTCCTCGGCACGCCCGGCTACACCTTCGGCCTCGGCTTCGCCGTGCGCGAGAACGACGGCATCGCGGGCCTGCCGGGGAGCGCGGGCGAGTTCATGTGGGCCGGCTATGGCGGCACCTACTTCTGGGCCGACCCGGAGCTGGACCTCGCGGTGGTGTTCATGAGCCAAGCGCTAAGCCCGGAGCGCGCCTACTTTCGTCGGCTCGTCAAGCAGCTCGTGCATCAGGCCGTCATCGACTGACGCTTATGGGCAAGATCGTCCTCGTCTCAGACCTCGATGGTCTCACAGCGCCGACGCTTGCGCTCCGCAAGGCTGACGCCGCCCACCGCCCGGTCAACGGCACATCGCTGGAGACGAGGTAGACGTACGCCCGGTGGCCATCGAGACTTGGATCACCGGCATGGATTGTGGATCGGCATCCGAAATGCCATTCGATCGGCGTCGAAGCGTCACCCCGGTGGGAGGGCGATAACTCTTTGATCGAGTGCAGAAAGAACTCCGCGCGGTGGGGTCCCTGTTGGACGCCGAAGGGGGGCGTGTTCGGTGCCGATCCACAGCCTCGAATCTGATACTGATCAGTCCGCGCTAAGGGCCGGTTTTGAAGCGCTTTCGAAGGCGGCGTGGCCAAAGGGCCAGATGTGGGCGACCTGTCCGCGGCGAAAAGACTCACCGAATCATCCTGAACCGTCGTTGGTAGGCTGGAACCGAGCCGCCCCCGCCCGACAAGGTGCTGCAAGAGCCGGTTGTCTGGCTCATGGTGCGGGCTAATGGCCTGAGCCTTGCCGACGTGCGGCGCGCGCTCACGGCCGTCCAACGGAAGCACGGCTCGTCCGATCCGCTCGACCGCGATCATCCTCTGTTGCGGCGTTGCTTCATCGGGCCCGCGGGTCCGCAGAAGCCGACAACGAACGTTGTCGGCAACACTGAACTCCAACTTCGCATCGGCGTAGCCTGCGCTTTCGGTCAGTGTAGCTGGTCCGGTTCGACGCGAGCACCTACGAAGGAGTAGATTGTAGGTTCCCCAAACGCGCTCTTGTCCATCGGGTTGGCGTCAAACGGCGCAAACGCGAGCTTCACCTCAGCACTCAGGCTGTCTGTCTTGGCGTCGTATGCCGCATCGTAGTCGAGCCGAGCGAGTTGTTGCTCCTTGAATTGCCGCGTTTCAATCGTGAAATCAAGAACGACTGCTCGCAGGTGCTCCCGGCCCTCCGCGACGCGCTCACAGCGCCACGAGCCCCGACCGTCCGTGAACGGTGGAAATCCAGAAACGCCAGCTTCGTTCGAGTCTGTCAGAAAGGCAAGCCCACCACTTGTGAGTGAAATCAGGCTGCGCCCTATCACTTCGCTCTGCCCGTCGATCATGCCCACGTTGGTGGTGATGTAGGTTCCTACTACGCCGGAGCAGGAACCGACCGACTCTTCGGCTATCGCGACCCCTGGGGCTTCAACGACAAGCGCGCCAAGGAACACCATTGTGAAGGCCTGGGCAAATCGAGAGGTCATCATTCGGGAAAGCTCCTTCGGCTGGCTACCGGTGAAGACGCCTCTCCGACTACGTACCAAGAGAGCGAACCCGATGTAAGCGTTTGGATCGCGGCCCTACTCGCCCTGACCGGGGCATACGAGGGAGATGCCTCATCGAACACTCGGACGTAGATGTGCGCTGAAGACCTGGCAGCCCTGGGCCGCTGAACACCTTGATTATCCACGTCATGGGTGTCAAACCTTCGTCTTTCAGACGAACGGCTTCAGCATGAAGGCAAGAACGCTCATACTCCCCCTCCCGGATCATGGA
>JANQEF010000040.1 GCA_028278465.1 Dehalococcoidia bacterium
CGATCATATATCGCCCGGAACCGGCGGCACAGGTGCTGAACTGGCGTCTCAACCCCTGCTCAAACACGCAGGGCCGTACACCTAGATGGTAGTGGGCAGACTCGCTGCAACCGGCAGAAAGCGTGTTTTCTAACCGGTTGCTTAGGGTGTTTCAGGCGTTTCCGTCGGACTCTAAGACCGATTCTATAGCTTCCGCCAGTTCACCTGCACCTACGAAGTTCTCGAACCGGGCGGCCACCACGCCGTCCGCGTCTACGACATATGTCCACTCCTGCGACACCAGTCCCCACTCTTCGAGAAGGTCCGTTTCGACGGCTCGTGAGAGGTCGCCCTGGATCTCCTGCGGGTTTTCGAACAGGTCGACATGAATGAACTCAGCTCCGTCCGAGTACGTTTCGCGCAAATCGCTCACCACCTCCACCTGCGGCCCGCACACGGCGTTGGTGCAGAACGCAGGGCTGGCGAAGACGACGACGAACGGCCGTTCCATCTCGATGGCCTCGGCTATTGTCAGGCGATACAGCTCCTCATCGTGATGCGATCCGGTCGTCAGCTCTGCGATGTCGGACACGTCAGACAGCGTACGGTTCTTGCTTGGCGGCGCCGGTTCGCCGACGTTCACGGATGCCGGTTCCTCCATCACCCTGAACCGAACCTCTGCTTGCACTTCGGTGCCGTCCGAGCGCGGCACGTTCGCCTCGACCGACCATGCACCTGCCGAGTCGAAGTCGAATTCTGTTACGTGAATCCCGCGAGTGCCGAACGGGAACAGCGTGAAGCGGGCAAGCTTCGTCTCGACCGGGCCTTCTCGATCACTTGCGAACCCGTCCGGGTATCGATAGGTGTTGAGCTCGATCACCGGGAACTTGACCAGTCCCTGCGAATCGCTGAGCACGAGGGCAAAGCGTTGCGCTCCGACGCCGAGGTCCGGAGTCGCCAGCACCACATCCAGGTCGTAGCTCACAACGGTCCAGTCGTGCTGGTTCTCCTCGAAGCCTGCGAACGAGCCTTCGGAAGGACTGGACTGAGCGACGGTTGCGGTTGGCGCCACGTCGCCGGATGAGCCGCAGGCAACAGCCGTAAGCGCAGCGAAGCCGACCGCTACGAGTAAGACCACACGGGCTCGCGTGAGTCTGGACAGCGCCGGGGCGACCATCTAGAAGCCGCCGTCGTAGATGCCGAATGTGTAGGCGAAAACAGCGAACTCGTCCGATGTCGAGCTCAGCTTGAAGAGCCTCGTCCTGAACTCGGGCTGCTCAACGACGCGGTACATGCGAGCCTCATCGACCAGGAAGTACGAGTTGCCATCCTCGTCGAACTCGATGTCGTCGCCTGCCTCTTCCGGAGCAAGCGGCTCGTCGTCGAGCGTGGCGTAGACCCTGAACTCCTCGTCGCCCTGCGGCTGCACCACCACGTTGGCGCTGCGCGCTTCCAGTAGCAGGGCGATGTAGTCGGTCAGCTCGTCCGTTTCGCGAGCGTGGACGATCGCCTCGGGCCCGTTAGTCCACTCACCATGCAGAAAGAACTGCTGCGGCAGGTAGTCCCCGTCGTCCTCGTAGAACCGGGTCGAATCGGGCTCGATGTAGTACTCGTCATCACCGGCGTAGAGGCCCTGAGGGTGATAGCTCCGCTCGTAGCCGCCGTAGATCTCACGCGTCACCCTGTCTGCTGTCCCGTCGCGTGCGGTGTTATTGACCGCTCCGATCGGGATGCCTGAGATGTCCCAGCCGGCGTCTTCGAGAGCCTCCCGAATCTGCTCCTCGGTCTCGACATACGCGCCCTCGCCGAAGTGCGTGTACTCGACGCCTTCGGAAGGGGTCAGCAGGTACTTTGCGGGCCAGAAGCGGTTGCCAAACGCACGCCAGGTCCGCATGTCGCTGTCGAGCGCCACAGGCCACTCGATCCCCTCATCCTCGACCGCCATCTCCACGTTGTCGAGATCTTTCTCGAACTCGAACTCGGGGGAGTGGACGCCCAGGATCACCAGGCCGCGGTCGGAGTACTTCTCGTGCCAGTCCTGCAGGAACGGCAGGGTGCGGAGGCAGTTGACGCAGGTATAGGTCCAGAAATCGACCAGCACGACCTTGTTGTCATCGAGCGTCTCCTGGATAGAGATCGGGTCGGAGTTGATCCAGTCTGCGATGCCGACCACGTCCAGCGCCGGCCCGGGCCGTGGAGTCATGTCGCGGCGCTGTGGATCGCCTCCGCTGGCCACGCCGTTCTGACCGGAGGATGACGCTTCCGTCGCCTCGGCATCGGATGACCCGCAGGCAAGCGCGGCGACTATGGCGAACGAGACGCCAACGAGAACGAAACGGCGATATCTGCGTTCAGACAGGGTGAGCATCTTCGGCGGCCTGGCAGTGGCGTTCAACGGTCTGTAACTGGCTCAGGTTAGATGGTGGGCGCGCTCCGGGCGTTGTTGGAACCCGGCGGATTTCGCCCTGGCGTCGCACCGACGGAGTTCTGGCCCGCTAAGCCGTGATACGCCAAACCTACTCCGCGAGTGTTCACGAATTTTGCAGAGAATGTGAACAATTCCCGGCGCGGATGCGGTCACGGACCGGATTGCGGTCGGTCAGGCGTTCTCGCCCACCGTGATGGGGCAGGAGAGGTCCTCGCCCCAGAGCCTCCATGACGCATCGAAGTTGCGGACCGACTCGAAGCCGAGCAGCCTCAGGACCCAGTAGCCGTGCGCAGCGCGGATGCCGCCCTGGCAATAGGTGACGACGTTCTTGTCGGGCGTGACGCCGACCCCGGCCAGCATCGTCCGTAGCTCGTCCGCAGGCTTGATTGTCGGCACATCGCCGCCGGTATGGAAGTTGACCCACTCGAGGTGAACCGAGTTCGGGATGTAGCCGCCGCGTTTGCCGCCCCGCTTGTTCGAGCCGTCGCGCTCGCCGTCCGACCGAACGTCAAGGATCACCGTGTTCGCATCGTCTATCGCCGCAAGCACGTCCTCTTTCAGCGCGATCACCGACTGGTCAGCGTGCGGTGTGAAGCTGCCGGGCGCGTGCGTGGAGACTTCGTCAGTGACCGGTCTCCCTTCCGCTGCCCATTTTGGAAGCCCGCCGTCCAGGAACTTGAACTTCCGGTGCCCGTAGTAGCGCAGCGACCAGAGCAGCCGCAGGGAATAGAGCCCACCGTGGGAGTCGACCGCAACCACTGAGGTGTCGTTGCTGATCCCCAGCGAAGACATCGTCTCCGCGAACTGCTCAGGACCCTGGATGTGCGTCCTGTCTTCGAGCGAGGTCTTGTAGTAGTTGTCCACGACGCCAACCGAACCCGGGATATGCGCCTTCTCATACTCCTCGGGAGAGTTGGTGTCGACGACGCGAACGTCGGGGTCGTCGAGGTGCTCGGCGAGCCAGTCTGTTGTGACGAATATGGAAGCGTCGGCATAGCCGCGCTGGTCTGGAGGGGCGATTTCCTGGAGGGTCATGAGGTTCTGGTGAAGGTTCGATCCGGGTTTCGAGATTGGAGCCAGTACGGCGGCGCCGATCTTATCACCGAGCCTCCAGACATCTCCCAGCAGAAGCGATTCCCTGTGTGAAAATGTTCACGGTGTGGTAACTTACGTTGGTCACGCCGAGGTCGCTCGTAGACTCGAATTTCCAGTACGAAAACCGGTTGTAGATCTCGTTGGAATACATCCTCGCAGGCATAAACATCGATCAGGCGCCAGTCGACCTGCTTGAGAAGGTATCTGTTCCGCCCCACCAGTTGAGGATTCGCCTCGAAGAGCTGGCCCGCCACGCTGGTGGCGGCGTGATCCTCTCCACCTGCAACAGGACCGAGATCATCGGCGCTTCCACTGACCCTGAGACGGGTCTTGGCAGGTTGACCGAGTTCCTGGACATCCTTGCCGAGCGCGGCGGCCACGAAGCAGGTGATCTAAACCGATACGTCTACCACATGGTGGGCGACGACGTTATCCATCACACGTTCAGGGTCACCGCAGGGCTTGATTCGCTTGCGATAGGCGAGGCGCAGGTCGCCGGTCAAGTATCGCGAGCCTTGCAGGCAGCCGGCGAGAGCGGGTCGATCGAACCGCCCGTTTCCCGCATGTTCCACGCCGCGCTCCGCAACAGCAGGACGATCCGTCGAGAGACCGGCCTCGGCAGAGACAGTCTCTCGATCTCGTCGATCGGACTGCAACTGGTGCAGCGCAACACCGGCGACCTCTCAGACAAGACGGTGCTGGTCGTCGGCGCCGGTGAGACCGGCCGCCTGACGGCAAGGACTCTCAAGCATGTCGGCGTCGAGAAGATCATCGTCACCAGCCGCAGCGCAGAGCGAGCGAAGCTGGTCGTTGAAGAGCTGGACGGCGAGGCGGTGCCGATCAGCGAGCTCTCCTCCGCCATCTCGCACGCCGATGTGGTCGTCACCTGCACAGCGGCGATGGAGCCGATAGTGCTGCGAGGCCACGTTGAGGAAGCGATGGCCGGCCGCGGTGACAGGAAGCTGACGGTGCTCGACGTTGGCATGCCGCGTGACGTCGAACCGGATGTAGCGGAGCTTCACAACGTTGAGCTCTACTCGCTCGAACAGTTGCAGTCAGTGGCAGACGAGCACCGCCAGAACCGCATGGACGCGGCGGCCGAAGCCGATGTGCTGATAACGCGCTCGGTCGAGCGGTTCAAGGAGCAGCTCTCAGGCGCCGACGCCGAACCGGTGATCCGCACCCTCGGCTCACGCGTCGACGGCATGCGCGAGACCGAGCTTGCCAGGGCGTTGGCGCAGATGCCGGACCTGCCGGAAGAGTACGCCCGGGTGATGGACACCATGTCGAAGGCGCTGATCAAGCGTATCCTTGCGGACCCGATAACCTATCTCCGGTCTGGAGCGGGCAAATCGGCCGCTTACGACGTCGCGCAGGTGTTCGACCTGGAGTTCGACGAGGCCGACTAAGTTCTCCTGATCGGGACCTGGACTCAACCATCGCGTCTGATCGCATCGGCGGCCTGTGGCCTGCCAGCGTGCGGCGACGCGTTTTGACGGGAGCATGAGACTTGGACCGCAACCGTTCCTCCGAACTTTTCGATAAGGCGCGTGGCCTGATTCCCGGCGGCGTGAACAGCCCGGCGCGAGCGTGGAACTCGGTCGGCGGCACGCCAATCTTTTTCGCGAGGGGCGAAGGCTCGCATGCGTGGGACACGGACGGCAACTCGTATATCGACTATGTCTGTTCATGGGGACCGCTGATCCTCGGTCACGCGCACCCTGAGATCATCGAAGCGGCGCAGTCGGCGGCGGCTTCCGGCACCAGCTTCGGTGCGCCTACCGAGCTCGAGGTGCGTATGGCGGAGCTGGTTGTAGACGCCGTGCCTTCGATCGAGATGGTGCGGTTCGTGAACTCCGGGACTGAGGCGACGATGTCGGCGCTCAGGCTTGCTCGCGCCTACACGGGCCGCAACCGGATCATCAAGTTCGACGGCGGCTACCACGGGCACGACGACGCGCTGCTTGTCGAGGCGGGATCAGGCGTCGCAACGCAAGGGATCGCCAACTCGGCGGGAGTGCATCCCGACTACGCCGCGGCCACGATGGTCGCCGACTACAACAGCGTCGAATCTGTCGAGCGACTGCTCGAAGCCCACAGAGGCGAGGTTGCGGCTGTGATCGTCGAGCCGATCGCCGGGAACATGGGCGTTGTGCCGCCTTCCGATGGGTTCCTCGAAGGGTTGCGCGAGCTGACGACCGCACACGGCACACTGCTCATCTTCGACGAGGTGATCTCCGGCTTCCGTGCAGCGTACGGCGGCGCTCAGTCGGTCTACGGTGTGACGCCCGACATTACCTGCCTCGGCAAGATCGTCGGTGGCGGCTTCCCTGTCGGCGCTTACGGCGCCAGCAAGGAGATCATGCAGACGGTGGCGCCGCTCGGCCCGATGTACCAGGCGGGGACGCTGTCCGGCAACCCGGTCGCAATGGCGGCCGGCATCAAGACGCTGGAGCTGCTTCAAGAGCCAGGCATCTACGAGAGAATCGCAGCCACGACCGACCGGCTGGCGGACGGGCTGGCGAAGATATTCGCCGAGACCGAGGTGCCGGCGCAGGTGAACAGCGTGTGCGGCGCTTTCACGGTCTTCTTCAACCCGGATCCCGTCACGAACATGAAGACCGCTTCGGCCAGCGATGGCAAGGAGTTCGCAAGGTTCTTCCATGCGATGACGGACAGCGGTGTCTACCCGCCTCCGTCACAGTTCGAGGCATGGTTCGTGTCGGCGGCGCACACCGACGCGGATGTCGAGGGGACGCTGGCCGCGGCGAGAGACGCGCTGCGCAGCTGAGGTGTCGGGCTCGTGGTCAGATCGGCCCGGCAATTAGCCGAGGTTAGCGATGGTCACGCCGTTGCCGCCCTGTTCACGAGGCGCTGGCTCGAACGACGTAACCTGCGGCATACGCGACAGGACGTCTCGGACCGCTTCCCGCAGCGCTCCTGTTCCCGAACCGTGAATGATCCGGCACGACTCTCTGCCGTCCGCCGCACAGCTATCCACGAAACCGGTCACCAGCTCGTCGATACCTGCGACGCGCCTGCCTCTCACATCCAGTTCACCGCTCCCGGATTCGGCTTCGGACTTCGGCGGCGCCCTTTTTACACTGACGGCCGAGCCTCGCTCTTCAGGCGCTGTCTTCACCGCCTGCTCCACCTGTCTGAGCTGCCTGGAGTTCAACTGGATCCGGGCGTTGCCCATCTGCAGGTCGGTCGTGCCGTCCTCCTTGATGCCTACGACACGAGCTCGCACATTTAGGCCGATGATCTCTACCTCGTCACCGGTGCTGATCGGCCTGTCTTCTTTGGAGGTGGAATCGTCGCCTTCGCGCTTCGGTTTTGTCGGCGCGATCGGCATCCACGTCGGCTCGGTCAGCGCCGAGCGGAGGCGGTTCACGGCCTTCTGAGCGACCGCAAGGCTCGTGCCTGATTCGGCCTGCGAGACGATTCGCTTGAGCTGCCGCCGCACATTGTCGGCTTCTCTCCGCAGTTGCGTCCTGGTCTTATAGACCATGTCTTCCTGCTGCTTTGTGACCTGGCCGAGCTGCTTCTCCAGCTCGCTGCGTGCCGCCTCGGCAGCAGTCGCGTCTGCTTCAGCTTTGAGGCGAGCTGTGCCGACGGCCTCGCGCTCGCGCTGGATCTGGTCAAGCAGCGACTCGGCCTCGGCGCGGCCGGGGTCGAGGAACGACTCGGCGTGCTCCAGAACGTCCTCGGGCAGCCCGAGGTTGCGTGCGACGTGGACCGCGTAGCTTCGGCCAGGGACGCCCATGATGAACTGGTAGGTCGGCTGCAGGGTTTCGGCGTCGAGCTCGACCGACGCGTTCTCCATGCGCTCGTGCGTGCTTGCGAACTCGGCGACCGCGCGGTGATGCGTCGTTACGGCGACGGGAATGTTCCTGTTGATGAGGTTCGATAGAACGGCCCGGGCCAGCGCCGAGCCCTCTTCCGGGTCGGTTCCGGTACCGAGCTCGTCGAGTAGCACGAGCGAGTGCTCGTTTGTCTCCGCCAGGATGTCGATCACTCGTCCCATGTGCGAAGAGAAGGTCGACACAGAGCGCTCGATGCTCTGCGCGTCTCCGATGTCGGCATACACGGCTTCGAACACAGATAGCTGCGTGCCATCCGAGACCGGCAGGTGCATCCCGCTCTGATGCATCAGCGCCAGCAGCCCGAGCGTCTTCAGCGCCACCGTCTTTCCGCCCGTGTTCGGCCCGGTGACCACGAGGCCGCGGAAGCCCGGGCCGATGCTCATCGAGATCGGGACCGCATCGGCGCCAAGCAGCGGGTGGCGGGCGTAGGACAGTCGCACCGCTGGGTCGGAACCGGGCTCCGCCGTCAGCGGCCGCATTGCGTCCATGCTGCGGGCAAGCCGGGCGCGGGCGGTGATCAGGTCGAGGTCTGCAGCCGCCTCGATAGCCGTCGTGGCCAGCTCTTCGCGCTCGCCGACCATCTGCGACAGACGCCTCAGCACCCGCTCCTCTTCGCGCTGTGCCTCGGCCGCCGTCTCCCGCCACTGGTTGCACGGGTCGACCGCCCGGAACGGCTCGACGAACAGCGTCACGCCGGTGTTCGAAACGTCGTGCACGATGCCAGGCACCGCTTCGCGCCTGTCGGTCCGCACCTCCAGCACCAGCCTGTCGCCGCGCGTAGCTATGTTCGGCGACTGCAACGCCTCACGAACGTCCTGCGACGCGGCGACACGCTCGAGGATTCGCACCAGCTTCTGATATGCACGAGCGGCCTCGGACCGCAGCTTGCCGAGCCGCGGAGTCGCAGAGTCGCGAACGTCCCCGGTTTCGGTAAGCGCTTTCACCACCTCGGCGCGCAGGCCCGAAAGGTCCGGGATGTCCGAAGCTATCGCCACCATGCGCGGCGCACGGTCGTCCATCGAAGTGACCACTTTCCGGGCCAGCCAGGTGGAGTCGAGCAGGACCACGCAGGACATCAGCTCCTGGCCGGTCAACATCCCGCCCAGCGCCGCTCGGCGTAGCACCGGACGCAGGTCCTGGTGGCCTGTCAGCCCGATGTCGCCAACTTCGGAGAGCATCAGCGCCGCTTCTGACGTCTCTTCCTGCAGGCGCAGCACATCTTCGATATGCGTCTGCGGCACTACGGCGTCTGCGAGTTCACGAGACCGAAAGAAGCGCGTCTGGTCAGCCAGCATCTGGCGGACCTGCGGAAACTCCAGCAGCTCCAGCGCAGCTTGCTGCAGGGTCTGCGGTGCCTCTTCGACGGCGACTACCGGACTATCGGCCAGTGCATCTGACATTTCAGCAGCGATTCTAAGCGAGCGATTGACTTTATACTGTCGGCGTTATTCGCCTTGATACGTGACTGCGGGCATAGTCGAACTTCACCATGATCCAGAGTGAACAACGGCTCTCAGAAGCGCAACAGCGTGTGTACGACAGCATGGTTGAGCTGTTGTCACGCGTCGGCCTCCAGTACCAGGGCGACTTCGTAGAAGCCGGCGGCTACCGGATTCACTATCTCGAGTACGGCTTCGGCCCGACGCTGCTGCTGCTCCACGGTGGCGGCGCAGGCGGCGCCATGTGGTTCAGGCAGATCGCAGAGCTCTCGAAGAGCTTTCGCGTGATCGCGCCGGACAATCCCATTTTCGGTCTCTCCAGCCGCCCCGCGCGGCAGTTGGAAGTGCAAGAAGTAACCACTGGCTTCGTCGAGTCGTTCATGGACGCGCTCGGGATTCAGAGAGCGTTGATCGCCGGGTTGTCGATGGGCGGTTTTGCAGCGGCGCGACTCGCTGCCGAAAGCCCGGGACGAGTAGAGCGACTGGCGCTGCTCGATTCCGCCGGGTTTGGTCGTGACCTGCCGTGGGGCTTCAGGCTGAGCTCTCTGCCGCTGCTGAAGTTCCTTCTGACACGACCGCAGCGCTGGGCGCACGAGAGGTTCTTCGCCGCGACCGAGGTTGTACACGCCGATGCCGAGCACAACGATGCGTATCTCGACTACGCGTTCCGGGTGATGCAGGCGGACGGCCACGCGATAGCGGTGAGGCAGAATATGCCGGTGTTCGCCGGGATTCGCGGCCAGCGCAACCTGCTGGACGACGACGAGCTATCTTCGATCAACGCGCCGACCCTGGTCATCTGGGGCGAGCAGGACAGGTTCTTTCCGCTGGACCATGCTCACCGAGCACGGGCGCGCATCCCGAACGCTCGGCTCGAGGTGCTGCCGGACTGCGGGCATGTCTCACCGCTGGACCAGCCGCAGATGGTGACCGGCCTGCTGCACGGCTTCATGTCAGCTGGCTAGCTGCCGAAACGGTCGCCTGCCGAGAGCTGAACCGCTGACGCGAACTCGGATGCGGCGACCTTCTTGCGGTCCGTACCGCGTACGCGGCCGATCCGCAGCGTTCCACCGGTGACAGCGACATCTATGCCGTCATCTGAGACCGAGACAACCTCTCCGGCGCTGGTGGCCTGTTCGCCTTCTTCGAACGAGGCGTTGTAGAAACTCACCTTGTCGCCGTTCAGCGTCGAGTTCGCGCCGGGCTGCGGGTCGCTCCCGCGGACCAGGTTGTAGATCTCCCGCCCTGGCTTCGACCAGTCGATAGCTGCCTCTTTCGACCTGAACCAGCCCTCGTACGTCGCCTTGCTCTCGTCCTGCACGACGCGCGGCGCGGTGCCGTCCCGCACCATGTCGATCGCCTCGATCATCGCCTCGACCCCCATCGGGAACAGGCGCTGGAAGTAGACGGTTCCGAGCGTGTCGTCGGGGCTGATCGCGGTCGTCTTCTGCAGCAGGACCGGTCCGGTATCCAGGCCGTCGTCTGGCCAGAAGATGGTGAGACCGGTCTCGGTTTCCCCGGCAACGATCGGCCAGTTGATCGAACTCGGACCGCGGTGGAGCGGCAGGAGCGACGGGTGGTACTGGATCGTGCCCTTCGACGGCGAGTTGATCATCTCCATCGGCACGATGTCGGTGACGAACGCCATGACGCACAGCTCTGGCTCGATGGCGCTGAACTGGTCGATCGCTTCCTGGTCCCGGAGACGTTTGAACTGGAACAGCGGCGTGCCGGCCGCGGTCGCCGCCTCGCTGATCGGGTCCGGCGGCCGGCCTTCGCGGTCTGGCGGCGCGAAAACGCCCACCACCTTGTCCATGCCGGCCTCCAGTATCGCCTCGAGCACCGCCTTTCCGAAGGCGGCCTGGCCGATCAGAGCAATCCTCATCGTGATCTCCGGGAATGTGGCTGCGATGCACGCCGCAGCCTGTGGACGTTTCTGGGAGGCGAAGCATAGCAACTGACGGTCGAACTCCGGGCAAGGGCATCCGCAGCGCGCTTGAACCGTCGGCGATTCGAGTTAAGCTGATCGCACCGTGATCACCAGTGTGAGTCGAGATTCACCGGACTCGAATGACCGATAGCAAACGGATGCCGCGGCTCGAAGCCGCCGAAACGCCCGTCGAAACAGAAGACGCAAACGCCGCCGCGCCGACCGACGCGGCCGCTTGGTTCGCCCGCGGCCTGAAGTCGGCACAGCTCGGCTTCCCCGACAAGGCGGCGGCAGACTTCGAAGAGGCGGCGTGGCTCGACCCCGAAAACGCCGATATCCACTTCAACCTCGGCACGGCTCACCTCTCGATGGGCATGTTCGAACAGGCGATGGTCAACTTTGATCGCGCTATTGAGCTGAGGCCGGACATGTCGGACGCCATCGGCAACAGGGCGGTGGCGCTAACGGCGCTGGGACAGGACGAGCGGGCAGAACAGGACTTCGCTCGTGCGGTGGAACTCGGGGCGCCGCCGGACGGCCTGACCTCGGTGATCGAGTACGTCAAGACGAAACGAGTGGCCCGAAAGACCTGAGCCCGAAAGATCTGAACGTAGAAGAAAGGCGGCAGACATGGCCGGGTTGAGCGAGGCGGAGATCAACAGCAGGCTGGAGAGCGTGTCCGGCTGGAGCTACGAAGACGGCCAGATCACCCGCACCTTCAGCTTCGACACGTTCCTGGGCGGGATCGACTTTGTCGGCAGGGTAGCGCAGGCAGCCGAAGACGCCGATCACCATCCCGATATCGACATCCGCTACTCGAACATCAAGATCGCGGTCTCGTCCCACGACGTCGGCGGCATCACGGACCGCGACTTCAACCTGGCGGCTTCTGTGAACGGGCTTGCCTGAAACACGGTTCAGGTAGATCGTCTGAAATTCGCCTCCGGGACGAAATCCGCATCCTGCGCAGTGCCGTAATTCTGCTCAGGAAGCGAGGTTATCTGTTCAGAACCGTGCACTGAGCAGGGCGCCTCGCTTCTTATATTTACGGCGCTTTCGCATCTGCCGCCCGGGCGATTCCCGCTTCTCGGCCCCACGATCAGCGCCCGCTTTCAACGAGCGTCTACTCCCAGCGGAACACCCGTGTCGCTATCGCAAACGCGATAACCGTCCAGACTCCCAGTCCCAGCAGTTCCGGTCCCAGCGTTCCGATGCTCGCCCCGTCCACGGTGATCTCCCTGAACCCGTCCGCGAGGTAGGTCAGCGGGAAGAACTGCGAGATGTTGCTGAGCCAGTCAGGGAAGACCTCGAGCGGGAAGAAGATGCCGGACAGGAACATCATCGGCAGCGTCACTATGTTCGCCACGGGCGCCGCGACGTCTTCCGTCTTTGCCCAGCCTGAGATAGCGAGGCCAAGTATGGTGAACAGCGCTCCGCCGAATATCGCCATGATCGACAGATCGATCCAGTTGAGAATCGTGCCGTCGCCGATCGTCACTCGCAGGGCGAGCATCCCGACCAGCAGCAGCACGTAGGTCTGAAGCAGCGTGACGATCAGCCGCGTCGCCATCTGGCCGACGAGGAAGTGTGACGGACCGATCGGCGTCGCCTGGAGCCTGCGCAGCACGCCGCCGGTCTTGAAGCGGATCAGGCTGAACACCACGCCGAATATGCCGGCCTGCATGATCGCCATCGCCGCGATGCCCGGCACAAGGAAGCCTCTGAACCCTTCTCCCTGGCCTTCGATGAAGCTGACTCCGACGTCGAACCGGCTCTCAACCCTGAACTCGTCAGGGACATTGGCCAGGTCGAGAAACAGCGAGTCGAGCACGTCGCGGATCACCGTCTCGGTGATTCCCTGCTCCTGCGGCTTGCGAGAGTCGAAGACGACCTGCATCGTTGAGCGTGCGCCGGTGTCTCCGAAACCCTCGGGAATGATTATCAGAGCGTCAACGTCACCTTTGCGCAGCTCTTCCCGAAGAAACTCTTCATCGTCATCGACCTTCAGGTCGAGCAGAGGGTCTTCGCCGTCGTCAACAGCATTGCGGAACGTAGTCGAGGCCTCGTTCCGAGCGTTATCGACGAAGCCGACGTCCGGCGGCGAGAAACGGTCGAAGTTCAGCAGCCCGAAGATCAGCATGATGAGCATCGGGAAGAACAGCGCCCAGAAGATCGCCTGCCGGTTCCGGAAGTACATCTTGAGCGACGCGACTGTCAGTACGAGATAGAGTCTCATGGCTGGTTCAGTGTGAGCGGCGGGCGGCTCAGTCTTCCCTCAACGACCTGCCGGTCAGGTTGATGAACACGTCTTCGAGGGTTGCCGGCTTGACCTCTCTGACCGCTTTGAATCCGGTCGCCAGCAGGTCCTCGATTAGCGCGTCCGGTGTATCCATCTGCACGATCCTGCCGCGGTCCATGATGGCGACGCGGTCGCACAGCTCTTCCGCCTCCTCCATGTAGTGCGTCGTCAGCATGATCGTCGTGCCGGTCGACTGGATGCGCTGGATCAGCTCCCACATATGCCGGCGCGCCTGCGGGTCGAGCGCGGTCGTCGGCTCGTCCAGGAACAGCACCTGCGGACGGTTCACGAGAGCGACGGCGATGGACATCCGCTGCTTCTGGCCGCCCGAAAGCTGCTTGAAGTACGCCTTGCTGCGGTCGGTCAGCTCAACCTGTTCGAGGATGGCGTCGACATCGACCTTCTCGCCGTACAGCTCGCCATATAGCTTGATCGTCTCGGAGACCGACAGGTAGTCGAAGAAGGCCGAGCTCTGGAGCTGCACGCCGATGATGCTCTTGACCTTTTTCGGGTCGCGTTGAACATCGATCCCGCCGACGAACGCCTTTCCGGAGTCGGCATCGCGCATGCCTTCGAGGATCTCGATGGTCGTCGTTTTGCCGGCGCCGTTCGGGCCCAGCATGCCGAACACTTCGCCTCGCTGTACGGTGAACGAGACGTCGTCCACCGCGGTCAGATCGCCGTAGCGTTTCGTGAGGCCTTCGACGGAGATGATCGGCTCGCCAGCCATTCCGCGCGCGGCGTTGCTCAGTGAGGTCTCTGTCATGCGAGCTGCCTGCTCTCTGAGACGGCTTCTGTAACGGGCTTGCGGCTCAGCTCGGGCGTGGCGATCAGCAGAAGCGACGGCAGGACCACCAGCGCGGCGACCACCGCCAGGAACACCATGATCGAGGTCAGGATCCCGTAGCTGGAGAAGAGCGGCATCGGCGCAAGGCCCATGATGGCGAATCCGACGATGCTGGACGCAGACGACCCGGCCAGCGCAACGCCGGTGCCTCGCAGCGCCCGCGTCATCGCCTCCAGCCGTGTGCCGGCGTAGGCCAGTTCTTCCCTGAACCTCTGTGTCAGGTGGATCGAGAAGTCGATTCCCACGCCGATCGACACCGCGCCGATGGTCGCCGTTACGAAGTTCAGAGCGAAGCCGCTGATGTACATGATGGCGTACAGCCACACCACCACGAGTCCGATCGGGATGATGGTGACGATGGCGAAGCGAACCGACCTGAATGCGACCAGCAGCAGGGTGAACGCCGCGGCCGCCGCAATCGGAATCGAGATCTGCAGCGAGTCTGTCGTCGCCTCCAGTTGCGCCTGCCTGATGAACGGCGAGCCGGTTACACCGTGATCGGTCACGCTGTCGAAGGCATCCAGGGCAGAGAGGTTGTCCTGTATCGAGTCGCGTGCCCGCACCACGGCCGTCTGCTCCCGCGTTCCTGGCAGGAACACCGTGAACCTCGTCAGATTCAACGATCTGCCCAGCGGGTTGTGTTGCAGCACCGACTTCACATCGTCTCGCGTGTAGGCGAGTTCGCCGTCCGCAGTCGGAACGCCGGCCTGGACCGCGTAGTCCAGCACAGCGTCGATCTCTTCAGTCGTGGCCGGGAAGCCGGTCGCCGTATCGGCGGACACCTCGACACCCGTCATCTCCAGCACGCCTGCGCGGCCTGACGGAGCTGCTGTGACGTCGCGGACTATCTGCAGGATGTTCGGCTCAGTGATGTTGACCGCGCCCTGCGTGTCCCGGCCGAGGTTCTGGTTGGCATCCAGATTGTTGAAGACGGTCTGAATACCCGATAGCGCTTCAGGGTCTGTGAAATCGCCCTCGATCAGTATCGCCGCCGGTTCGCCGCTCCGTTCGCCAACGTGCTCGTCGAGCTCATCGAGGCTCACCGCGAAGTCTGAGCTTGATGAGAAGAAATCCTTCACGTCGAAAGTGGCGTCCAGGCGTAGCGCGAAAACGGCTGCCATGCCTGTAATCCCGGCCGCCACGGCCAGCACAACGAACCGGTAGCGAGTGAGCGCGGCCAGACGGTCGATGATGTGTGACTCGTCACCGTGCGTTCCGGCTTGTGCTGCAACATCGCTCTCTGGAACGGCAGTGTCCGTCTTCATCGGCCTTAGTCGCAGGTAAAGCACAGGCAGCAGCACCGAGAACACCAGCGCAACCGCCAGGAACGCTGCTCCGGCAATCGGGCTCACGGCGACCAGCAGAATCACCGCACCGCCCGCGGCAGAGGCTGCTCCGAACGAGGACATGATGATGTTGATGCGGTTGGCACGGCCCCTGTAGCTGCGGCCGGCCAGCAGACCGTCGATGCGGGCGTATACCGCCGGCAGTATCACG
>JANQEF010000102.1 GCA_028278465.1 Dehalococcoidia bacterium
CGGTTGAGCGATGGTTGCCACGGGCGAGTTTTAGGAGGCAGACCGCTGGTCTGCTCTCGGTCAGTCCGCCACGCTCACTCCACGTAGCGGTCCGTCCACGCCGCCAGCACGCGCGCCACGTATTGCGCGTCGCGAGTCTTCGTCAGCAAATGGTCGGCGTCGTCGAGCGATACGAAGCTCTTCGGGTGGCGCGCCAGCTTGTACAGGATCGCCGCGTTCTCGATCGGGACGATGTCGTCGACCGGCGAGTGGAAGATCATCAACGCCCGCCTCAGGCCCCGGACGCAGCCTTCGATCGAGCCGTCTCGCAGGTCGTCGAGAAACTGTTTCTTGAACTTGAAGCTTCGTCCGGCAAGCGTCACCTCAGCCTCTCCCGACTCCTCGATCTCCTGCTCCGACGACGAAAGCAGATGAGTGACGTGCTGCGGGTCAGCGGGCGCGCCGATGGTCGCCACTGCCTTGACCGAATCCAGTTGCTCGGCCGCACGCAGGACCGCCGCTCCGCCGAGCGAATGGCCGATCAGCACGCTGGGACCGTCTTCCTGGCTGGAGAGGAAAGTGGCTGCAGCAACGATGTCGGTCACGTTCGAAGAAAAGTTGCTGTCTTCGAACTCGCCTTCACTCTCTCCGAGTCCCGTGAAGTCGAAGCGCAGCACGGCAAAACCCTCGTCTGCCAGCGCCTTCGAGATCGCCTTCGCCGCTCGCAGGTCCTTCGAGCAGGTGAAGCAGTGAGCGAACAGCGCGCAGGCGCGAGTCGGGCCTTGTTCGGGCGTGTCGAGGACAGCGGTGAGGGTTTCGCCGTCGTCGTTCGCAAACTGGACCCTTTCGGACGGCATCGGATCGCCTTTCTTACTGGCGGTCGGGAACATTTCTACAGCGGTTGCGTGGATTCGCCGGCGGGCCGCGTCAACCAACTATGATGCACCTGCGCCGTGAGCGATCACGTCGTCTTATGTGACGAAGATGAACATCCAGTCGATATATCACACGGGCTTTGTGGTCCGGGACCTTGAGCGGTCTCTCGAGTTCTACACAGGGCTGCTGGGCATGCGGATCGAGCGCGCTCCGGCGGAGTCGGACGACCCGTGGCTGGCGCAGGTCGTCGGCTACCCGTCCGTGCGCATGAAGATGGCTTACGTTGGCGTCGGCGACGGCCACTCCATCGAACTGATCGAGTACATCGAGCCGTTCGGGACGCCGCAGCCGGGTCTGCACGATCGCAACCGTCCAGGCTCCGCGCATGCCGCGATGGTCGTTGACGATGTGACCAGTTGGCGGGAGAAGCTTGAGGCTAGCCGGATCACCGTGTTCGGGCCGCGTGAGGTCCGTGACCTGGGCTACCCGTGGGCCCGGCTCGCCATCTACTTCCAGGACCCTGATGGCAACTGGCTGGAGATGGTGGAGCGGTATCCGAAGCCCGAGGGTTCGACCGAGAACTAGGCCGCTCGCGCCGCCGCGTTCGTCGCGTCATTGCTCGACGGAGCGTCCCGCCGGCTTCGGAGCTCAGGGAACGCCACCAGCACCGCCAGCAGGATCAGCGTTCCTGCAACAGTGAAGACGCGCACCGCCTCCTGGAGTCCGATAGCGTCCGCAAGCTGTCCAACGGCGAACGCGCCCATCGGGAACATACCCATTGCCAGTATCTGGAGCCCGACAACCCGGCCGCGGACGCGGTCCGGCGTTGCGGTGAGCACCAGCGTGTTGTGCATGATCCCGAACACCATGCTGATCATGCCCAGCGCCATTAACACCATGAACGCCGGCAGGGCGATGCCGATGAAGGAGTATCCGAAGGCGACAATGTGCTGCGCGATGGCTCCGCCAATCATGTACATCGCCGGCCGCCGCACCCGCTTGCCGTACTTCACGAGCGCGGCCGACACCACCAGCGCTCCAAGCCCCTGCGCCGACGCCAGCAGGCCGAAAATCAGCGGCCCGGCGCCGTAGATATCGACAGCAAACACGGCGACCATCGACTCGAAGGTGTACCCGGTGAAGTTGTTGACGCCGACGACTATCAGTCCGCCGAGTATCAACCGGTTCTTGCGGCTGTACCGGAACCCGCCCAGCAGCGATTGCAGCACCGGCTCCTTGCCCTCGGCCATCTCCCGCCTGAACAGGACCGGCAGGCCGCGTAGCAGGAATGCGTTGGTCAGGAAGACGGATGCGACGGCGAGGTAGAAGTACTGCGCCGGGACTGCGGCGGCGATCACGCCACCAACATTGGCGCCGACGAACCACGCCACGTTCAGCGAGATCATGTCGAGAGCGAGCGCCGCGGTGAGGTTCTTCGGTCCGACAACGGTGCTGATGTACGGCCTGCGAGACGAGATCTCGAACATGAACAGCACGCCGTTCACGGACGTATATACATAGAGATGCCAGAGTTGAGCTTCGCCTATCAGCAGCTGCAGACTGAGCAGCGCGGCGGTGGCGGCCATGCTGACCTGCGTGACTCTCAGGATCCGGATGCGCGGGAACCGGTCGGCGACCAGGCCGACGAACGGGCCGAGCACCAGGAACGAGATGAAGCGCAGGAAGATGAGCGTGCCGACGGCTGCGGCGTCGTCTGTTCGCTGGACAACCAGCCATGCGACGACGGTAAAGTCGGTGAACCGGGCGATGTAGCCGGCGGTGCCGGTGAGCCAGACTCGCTGGAATGCCGGGTGCTGGAGCGAGCGCGGAGCGTGCTTCGCTATCCGGCCGGTGCGGTGGTGGCGCGCAACGGTGCTGCGAGG
>JANQEF010000124.1 GCA_028278465.1 Dehalococcoidia bacterium
ACGGTGACGGCGCCAACGGGCTTCCCGGCCGAGAGCCAGAGGTTCACGGAATCGGAGGTCATCGGACCGGAGCCGTCTACGGTGCCGATGCCATCGTTCACGACCGCGCGGCCGTCTCGCCACACGCAAATCTGCGCACCGAGGTGCCAACTCTCTTCGATGCCGCTCTCGATTGCGGCAACGGTTTTCGGAAGGACTTCGGCCAGGGGCCTGGTCAGTTTGTGAACCTCCGACTATCAGGGATGCGAACGCGACCTCGAATTCTACCGAGGAGACGGCGCATCAGATCAATCGCGCGGCGCTTCCATCGCCGGTATCTGAGAACCTCGAAAGTAGCCTTTGACGCCGCGCTCGCTGGCGACTAGGCTTTCGCACCGTTGACACCCAGCGAGACCACCAGACTCCAGAACTCCCGGGCCGAATACATGAAGAAAAACACGCTGAAAGAGAAGCTGAACGCAGGCCAGGCCACGCTAGGACCCTTCGTCGGATTTCCTAGCCCGGCGATCGTCGAGACGATGGGCTGGCTCGGCTTCGATTTCGTGATCATAGACTGCGAGCACGGGCCGATCGACTACGAGACGGCGGAGAACATGATTCGTGCAGCGGAGCTTTCAGGCACAACCGCCATCGTGCGGATCGGCCTCAATGAGCAGCAGCACATCCAGCGATACATGGACGCCGGGGCCGATGGCGTCCTGATCCCGCTCGTCAACAACGCCGAAGACGCGCTGAAGGTGGTCAACGCCGTCAAGTATCCGCCGATGGGCAAGCGTGGCGCGTTCTCCGGCCGTGGCGCACGTTTCGGAGTCGGCACGGGTCCCGACTACTTCGAAAAAGCAAACGAAGAGACGTTCGTGGCGATCCAGATCGAGACGCCGGAGTCGATCGAGAATGCAGACGAGATCATCGCCACGCCCAACGTCGATGCGGTGTTCCTGGGGCCGGGCGACCTGTCGCTCAACTTCGGATTCCCCGGCCAGATGGAGCACGAGAAGGTTGTCGGCGCCATCGAGTCGCTTGTCGGGAAGATCAAGGCGGCCGGTAAGCATGCCGGAACGCTCGGAAACTATCCCGCTCATGCAAAGTTCTGGCACGACCGCGGCGTGAACTGGCTCGTCAGCGCAGCCACGCGACACATGATTGCTGGAGCTACGACGTACCTTGATGGCACAAGGGAAGCCCTGGGCGAGTAGCGGCACAGGCAACGCAGCAATGAACCAGACCGAAAAGATAGGTTTCGTAGGGCTCGGCATCATGGGCCAGCCGATGTCGGGGCACCTGATGGCGGCCGGATACGAGGTTGCTGTCTACGATCTGCGGCGGGAGGCGATGGAGATAGCGGCCGAGCATGGCGCGACGCCCTGCGCAAGTCCTGCAGAGGTTGCCACTCTCTCCGACATCATCATCACGATGGTTCCTGACTCACCAGATGTCGAAGCGGTGATATCGGGCGACGGAGGCATCCTCAGCGGCGTCCAGCGAGGCTCCGTCGTGATCGACATGAGCACCGTCGAGCCGGCAACTGGCCAGAGGATGGCCGATCTGCTGAGCGAGAAGGGCGCCGACATGCTGGACGCTCCGGTCACTGGCGGGGCGGTGGGAGCGCAGAACGCATCGCTCTCCATCTTCGTGGGTGGCGACGAAGCCGTGTTCGCGCGGTGCCGGCCAATCCTCGATGTTCTCGGCGCATCCGTCATGTACATGGGCCGCGGGGGAATGGGGCACACCGCCAAGCTTGCGAACCAGATCCTCGGCGTCACAGCCATGCTCGGCGTTTCAGAGGCGTTCGTCCTGGCGAAGAAGGCGGGGCTGGACCTGGAGGCGTTCTGCGAGGCGGCGACGCAGGGAGCGGGCGATTCGTGGCACCTGCGCACGCTCGGTCCGAAGATCATCGCCGGCGACTTCGATCCCGGGTTCATGGCGAAGCATATGCGGAAGGACATGCGGCTCGCCGCCCAGACTGCGATCTCGCTCGATTCCCCGGCCCCTGTGACGGCGTTGATCGGCCAACTCTACGGCGCGCTGATGGCCGCCGGACTGGGCGAAGAAGGCCACCACGCCATCGTCAAGGTGATAGAGCAGATGGCGGACGCTGAGGCACGTGCGTAGTTCGATTAGGACCGGCCGAGCCGCGATCCTCAAGACTCAGCCGGTCGTTGCTCCGGCCATCCAGTCCCGGATGATCCTGTCGTCGTGCTCGAACGCCAGCTCCGGCAGCTTGCCGGGATCGAATATTGCGGCGTCCAGCGCCTCATCTGCCGCCGCGAGCGCGCCACCCGTCACCTGCGCCTCATACACGGCGAGCACAACGGGCTGATCTGGCTTCGAGTAGAGACCTACCAGGCGACCGGCGCTGACCTCGAGCTCCGTCTCCTCAAGCACCTCTCGCTCAAGAGCACGTTCAACCACTTCGCCGCGGTTGACGTAGCCAGACGGGAAGCTCCACTTGCCGTATGCAGGCTCGATCCCGCGCCTCACCAGCACGATTCCGCTCTCAAGAGGAACGATCGCTGCGGCAGCGAGCTTCGGGTCGCTGTAGATGACCCGGTCGCATTCGGCGCACCTGCTGTGGCCGTTAGCCGCTGGCAGCAGTTCAGGAAGGCCCGAATGAGAGTGGTCGGCAGGAGTCGATGGCATCGACAGCCATTCTAGCGGCGCGCAGCAGGCCTCTCACAGATACGGCCGATCGGCACGAGAGCTGCCTGAAACCCAGATGCCGCCGCTACGCGACGTCAGACCGCTCCAGCGCGTCAAGGGCGTCTCGGGCTGTTGCCTGCAGCTCGTATGCCGGCGCCTCCACCGACGAGCTCTTTGCCATGACGCTGAGGTGCCTGATCCTCGCCCAGAGATGGCGTGCCCAGTAGCCGATGAACCCCCACTGTTGCCCCTGCTCGACGTGGTAGAGCTCGTGCCGGATCAAGGCCAGTTTGTAGGTGACCGGAATCTCACCTGACTCGTCGGTCTCGATGTACTTCGACTTGATCAGCACTGTCGCGTTCCGGGTCGGCCAGACTACGGTGAGCGCTGCGCCCATCTGCTGGTTGAGCGCGCGGAAAGTTGCGGCCGTCAGCACCGATTCAGGAACGCCTTGCGAAAGCAGGAACTGTCCGGCTGCGGAAGTTGGACTGATGCGGACCATGGCATGCGCTCCTTGACCAGCGGCGATAGCTTGCCGGTTGAGCTCAGCATGCCATCACCGGCTGCGCGGGTTAAACACATCCGTCAACGCATCGCCGAGTATATTCCAGGCGAAGATCAGCAGCCAGACCACCGCAATCGGCGCAAGCAGCTGCTCGGGATGCTGCGTTAGGACCGAGACCGCGGTGCTGCCGCGGCCCGTCGCCTCACCGATCATGATGCCCAGGCTCGGCCGCGGCGGCTGCACGCCGAGTCCAAAGAAGCTGAGTGCGATCTCGGTCCCTGCCACGGCGCCCATGCCGAACGAGACTGTCACGATCAGCGGGGAGATGATGTTCGGGAGGATGTGGCGGATGAGAATGCGCGGTGTCGAGGTGCCCATCGCTCTCGCCGCTTCGACATAGTCGGCTTCGCGCAGCTGCAACACCTGGCCGCGCACGAGCCTCATCGTGCCAAACCAGCTCAGGGGCAGCAATGCGATGCCGATCACGATAAAGTCGACGAACCCTGAAGACACCAGGCCGGTGATGCCGCTGCTGTCCTCAAACGAGCGCGTCCAATCGAGGATTCGCGGCCGCACCGTCGCCGCGAGCAGGATTATCAGCAGGATGTCAGGGAAGGCTGAAACGACCTCGCCGACCCTGGCGATGATCGTGTCCGCGGTCCCGCGGAAGTAGCCGGCGACCAGGCCGAGCGTCAGGCCCAGCAGCAGCGCGCCGGTCAGCAGCGAAGCCACCGTCACTATCACCGTCGTCTGTATTCCCCAGAGAAGCCTTGTGTACGTGTCCCTGCCGAGGCGGTCGGTGCCGAGAAAATTCTCGGTGTCGGGGCCTTCCTGGGTCTTGAGCAGGTTCGTCTCCGAGTAGCCGTGCGTGTCGAGCACCGGCGCGAAGATTCCCGCGAGATAAATGATCGCGATCACGGTCAAAGCGATCATCCCGAGTCTCTTACGGCGAAGTCTCGAGAAGGCGAGTGAGAACTGGTTGCGGCCTCGAACGCTCCGGGTGTTTGGAGCTGACGGGCTCTCGTTGATGCTGTCCAGGCTCATGGGACTACTGCAACCTGATCCGCGGGTCGACGACCGTGTATGCGAAGTCGATCAACAGGTTGGCAAGCACCAGCATCGTGGCGCCGATTAGCACGATCGCCGTGATCACGGGGAAGTCCCTGGCGAATATCGAGTCGAGTGAGATCCGTCCCACGCCGGGGATGCCGTAGATGAGCTCGGTGATCAGCGATCCGGCGAAGAGGCTCGCAAACGTGAAACCCATGATCGTCATGATCGGGATCAGGGCGTTGCGAGCGATGTGGCGGTAGTTGACCACCACTTCACTCAGCCCTTTTGAGCGAGCGGTGCGGATGTACTCCTGCCCGAGGACGTCGAGGGTCGAGGCTCGCATCAGTCGCGTGAACACGGCGATGCCTGGAACGCCGATCGTCACCGCGGGCAGGATGATCCGTTTATCGAAGAATCCACCCCATCCGGAAACCGGCACCCAGTCGAGCTGCAACGCGAACAGCCAGATCAGGAAGGGAGCGATGATGAATACCGGCAGGGCGAACAGCGCGAGCGTGGTTAGGACAACCGCCGGATCACTCCATGTTCCCTGCCGCTTCGCGGCGTAGAAACCCAGCGGGATGCCGAACACCAGGGTGATCAGGAAGGCGGCGAAGTTCAACTGCGCTGAGACCCACAGCCTGGGCCCAAGGATCTCCCCGACCGTGCGGCCCTGGAACACGAAGCTCTCGCCGAAATCTCCCTGCAGCGCGTCCCATACGTATCGTCCCCACTGCTCGGCGATTGAGTCGTTGAGACCCAGCTGCTCGCGCAGCCGCTCGGCGGCTTCAGGAGAGTAGTTCTGGCCGAGCCTGACCTCGACAGGGTCGCCCGGGCCGTAGGTGCCGAGGATGAACACCACGATGGATACGATGACGAGCAGGACCGGCGTCCAGAGCAGTCTCCGCACCATGTAAGCAAGCATCGGGAGACTCTGTACTCTCCTGTCCGGTCATGTCAAGCGGATATGGACGCGGAGCCTCACGTCGCAGCAGGTTCCACCGGCACGCTGCATCCCTGATCAACCGCCCCAGGATCGCAATTACCGGGCGTCAGTAACCCACACGTCCTTGAACTTGGGGATCGCTATCTGCGTGAACCGGTAATCTTGGACGCGCTGCTTGAGGAGAGCCTTTCGGTCGGTGTCGAACCAGAGCGGGAGCCACGCCGCCTCGTTGACGATGATCTCCTCAGCTTCCTGGTACAGCTCAACCCGCTTGGAGATGTCCTGCTCCGTCCTCGCCTGCTCAACCAGGCTGTCGACGGTGGCGTTCGAGTAGTTGCCCCTGTTCCCCTGAGTGTCCGAGTAGAACAGGATGTCGATGAAGTCCTGCGGGTCCGGGTAGTCAGCCTGCCAGGCGACGCCGCCCCAGGCCTGCAGCCTCTTGCGGTTCAGGTCCTGCAGGTAGGTTGCCCATTCGACCTGCTGAATCTCGACGTTCACGCCGAGGTCACGGCTCCACATGTCGGCGATCACCTCGACGTCGAGGCCCGGCGAACCGCCTGAGCCGGGAACAGTGACGATGATCCTCGGCCGACTCGACTCATCGGCGTACTTAGACTCCGAGAGCAGCTGCTTGGCGCGGTCGAGGTCGTAGCGGAGCCCATCGAGCTCAGGGTTGTAGCCGGGGAACTCCGGAGGGAGGATTCCGTATGCCGGCTCAAGCAGGTCGGCGAAGACCTGGCTCGATATCAGCTCCTTGTCGACCGCCAGGTTCAGCGCCTGCCTGAACTTCACATCGTCGAACGGCGGCTGATCCACGTTGAACCCGATGTACTGAACGCCGAACTGGGCAGGTGTTTCGACCAGGTCCTGGTTTAGCGGCTCCGTCGGGTCGTTGACCCTGTCCAGATCGGCGAGACCGACGCGCGTGATGTCGATCTCGTCGTTCTCATACATCGCCATCGACACGCCACCCGACAGGTTGAAGAACACCTCGTCGAGATAAGCGGGGCGTGACCAGTAGTTGTCGTTGCGGGCGAGGCGGATGCGCTGACCCACTCTGTACTCGGCGAGCGTGAATGCGCCCGTGCCGACTGGACTGTCCGTCCAGCTTCGGCCGCCGCTCTCGACGTTCTCGCGGTTCAGCACATATGCAGTGGGGTACGTGAGCTTGGCCAGGAAGTAAGCCTTGGGCGCGTCGATCGTGATGCGGAGGGTGCGCTCGTCGATCACCTGTATGCCGCTTACGTCGCCGGCCTCACCGTTGATCAACGCCTCCATGCCAACGATGTCACCTAGATAGGTCTCGGCAACGGCCGAAGCGGTTTCGGGCCTCCCTGCACGTTCCATCGACCACTTGAAGTCCTGCGCGGTGACCGGATCGCCGTTGCTGAACGTTATGTCGGGCCGCAGCTTGAACTCATAGACCGTGCCGCTCTCCAGAACATCCCACGACTCGGCCAGTTCAGGAACGATCCTCAGGTTCTCATCGAGGCTGACAAGACCGGAGAACAGCTCGACTACGATGCCGAAAGAGGTCCCGTCCACGACGAGGTGCGGGTCGAGTGTCGGTGGGTCGGAGTAGACCTGTGTGAAGCGGTCGCCGGCGCGCGGGCTTCCCTCGGTGTCGCCTGTCGGGGTGCCATCACGAAGCTCCGGAGCGATGTCCGGAGCCGATGCGCGGGTTGGCACCGCCGTCGCTGTTGACTGCGCGGTCGGTTCGGAGCTTGAGCTGGATCCTCCGCATGCGACCGCCGCCACTGAAACCAGGGCAACCGCCCAGAGAAACAGACTCTTTCGCATCGATACGTCAGTCCTGGCTAAATCACTCGAACCGGCACAGTTAACTGCCGGCTCGTACTGGGAATCTTGGATGCGAACCATGAACCTGGAGTTACATGTCGCCTTCGGAAGCTGTTACGCCAGATTACATCAACCGGATTGACACAAACCCTGGCTTATCAATCTGCGATTGAGGCAGCTTCGCTAACCTGTGAGGTCAGGTTCGCCTTCAGCAGATCGCCGATCTCTCCCTCCAGTACGGCCTCCGCATCCGCGGTCTGGAAGTCGCTGCGGTGGTCCTTGACCATCTGGTACGGATGCAGCACATAGCTCCTCACCTGCCGGCCGAACTCCGCCGATACGTGCTCGCCCTTCAGCTTCGCCCGCTCTTCAGCGCGGCGTTGCATCTCGAGGTCGACGAGTCGAGCGTGCAGGATGCGCATCGCCACCTCGCGGTTCTGCAGCTGCGACCTCTCGTTCTGAACGGCAACCACGATGTTGGTCGGTAGGTGCGTGATTCGAACGGCAGTCGAGTTCTTCTGAACGTTCTGTCCGCCGTGGCCGCCAGCGCGGAACACGTCGAGCCTGATGTCGTCCGGGTCGATCGTGACCTCTTCCTCCTCGTCCGGCTCTGGCAGCACCTCGACCAGTGCGAAGCTGGTGTGGCGCCTGTGATCCGAGTCGAACGGCGACAGCCTGACCAGCCTGTGGACCCCGCGCTCCGACCTCAGGTAGCCATACGCGTACTGGCCATCGAGCCGCGCTGCGGCGCTCTTCAGCCCGGCCTCATCGCCCGGCGTCTCATCGAGAATCTCGACACCGAAGCCCTGCTTCTCGGCCCAGCGGCAGTACATCCTGAACAGCATCTCGGTCCAGTCCTGGGCATCGACGCCGCCGGCGCCGGACTTCACTGCGAGGATCGCGGGCCGCGCGTCGTATTCACCAGAGAGATGGAGATTGAACTCAAGGTCTTCGACGATCTTGAGCACGCGCTCGTACTCGGCGCGTATCTGTTCGGCCATGGAGTCGTCGGACTCTTCTACCGCCAGCGAGGCCAGCTCTTCCAGGTTCTCCGACGAACCGACGACATCGGTCCAGGCTTCGTGCTCGGACTTCATCGAGGACAGGGTCTGCATGCGTCGCTGGGCGCGGACAGGATCGTCCCAGAACCCGGGGACAGAGGCTTCCTGCTCGGCCTCCGTTATGCGTTTTTCGAGTGCGGGCAGGTCAAAGACGCCCCACGATCTCGGCCACGCGCTCTTTGAGCGCTGACGTTTCGCCGGATAGTTCGCGCAAAGTTCAGGTTCGGTTGACTGGAGGTGTTAGGACGGCGGACAGGCGAACACGCCGGTCCGAAATGAGACGCGCTCGACGCGCGCTGGAACAGCGTTCGAGTATATCAGCGCGGAGCCGGTTTCTTATCGAGCGTTTGAGTTCGAATACGGGCAGGAAAACCCGGTTGGATCGGCAGCCGGTCGGTTAAGGACAGCTGTCCTGCGTCATCTGTCCGGTGGCGTCCCAGGTGTAGGTGCAGCGGGTCACGGGCTCCCGCATGTAGCCGGGGTAGAGCACCGGGTTCGAAGATGAGAAATCGTTGAGCGCGACCGAGTTGGGCGCAACGGCGGGCGGAGGCAGGTTGTTCTCAGCGATGTACATGTCCATCGCCGCTTGCACCTTGCCGAACTCGTCGCTGTCGGCGGTCGAGCGTGCCGGAGCCACGTAGCGGCCCACGGTTGGCACGGCGATCGAGGCCAGCGTGGCGATGATTCCAACCACGACGAGCAGTTCGACGAGCGTGAAGCCCTTTTGACGGTTTCTCTTCATCACGACCCTTGCCGAAGGCATCTAAAGACAGCCTCAGTCCAAGATAAGAAGTTTAGGCTCCTACACAGGGTTGCAATCCGGTTGCACCGGGTGTTGGATGGGGAACGATCGGTTCATTTATGTGCCGTCGAACGACCCGGACTACGCACCGGCAGGGCAACGGCAGGGCAACGGCAGGTGGTATTCTGTGAGGCCTGGGTTCGGGGCATGGCGCAGTCTGGTAGCGCATCCGGCTGGGGGCCGGGAGGTCGCAGGTTCGAATCCTGCTGCCCCGACCACTTTTCTTCCCGTCGTTCCGCTGTCCGACTTCGCGCGCTCCTTGCGCAAGCACCATCCCGAACAACAGGAATCCGAATGCTGGCCGCCGTCCTGGCTAAACCGTTCGGTTGACTGAGTTCCGAATCGCCTTCGCTGCACGGTCGTAAAGCACGATGTTGACCGTCATCCCCAGGTTCAGCGACATCACCGTCGGAATCTTCACCTTGAGCTTGCACCGGTCCAGCGTCTCCTGGGAGACCGAGCCGTTCTCGGGGCCGAATATGTAGCAGGCGCGCTCCGGGTGGACGAAGGTTGAAAGGTCCACAGCGTCGTCGGTCAGTTCGACAGCGACAGGTGTGCAGCCTTCCGGCAACGCGCTGAACATGTCATCTGTGTGTATTACCGGCACGTGGCGATACGCGCGGCCCGGATCTGTCTTCAACCGCTGCACGTTGAGGTCTGGCGGCGCGGCGTGGAGGATCACCATCCTCGCCTGGAAGCACAACGCCGCCCGGAGCGTGTGCCCGACGTTGATCTCGTCGGTGGGACGTTCGAGAGCCACGCATCCGTAGCCGCGCTCCGGCAGGTTCGATGCGCGTGTCACGTAGCGATCGTACCTGCGCCGTTGCGGTTTCTGGCCGGGCTGTGCGGAGGTATGGGGCTGTGAACTCATGCCCAGACTTTACTGCACGTTGGTCGAGCGGAGCCGGGAAGGTGGCCGGTGAAGCGTCTGCCAGAAGACGTCCATCAGCGGACCGCAGTTGGCATCCTGCAATGCCAGTCTGTGGCCCGCTGAAAAGCGTGTCCTGCTCCCAGCACGGTCGCATCGTCGAACGACTTGCCCGAGATCATCATCCCTATTGGCATGCCGTCGCCGGTGAAGCCGCAGTTGAGCGACAACGAAGGCTGACCGGTAGCGTTGAAAACGCCCGTGAAGATCGGGAACTCTCCGCCTGACGGAGCGATCGGGCTGCCCGGCGGTGGCGTCGTCTCGGCAAGGGTCGGGGTCTGGATCGGGACCGTCGGAGTCACCAGGACGTCAATGTCTGCCATGGTCTCAGCCATCTGGTGACCGAACATCGCACGGGCTCTCTGGGCATGGATGTAGTCGACAGCCGAAACTGCCAGTCCAGCCTTCAGCCTGTGCAGCACCGCGGGTGAGTACTTCTCGCCCCGCTCAGCCATGCGCTCCCGGTGAACAGCCGCAGCCTCCGGCAGCAGAACCGCCACATTCACCGCCCGGCCCATCTCCACCCACGGCATCGGTACCTCGGTGACTTCAGCGCCCTCCGAGCGAAACACCTCGATCGCGGTGCGAACCGCAGACTCGATTTCCGGGTCGACAGCATCGAAAAAGTAGTCGGCCGGGACGCCGATCTTCAGTCCGTCAGCGCCGCTCTCAAGCTCGCTGGTGAAATCGGGCATCTGGCGTGCTGAGCTTGCCGGATCGGAAGGATCGTGACCTGCAATCACATTCATCACTAGCGCACAGTCCGCGGCGGTTCTGCACATCGGACCGACGTGATCGGAGCTCCAGCTGAGGTCCATCACACCACGCCTCGAAACGAGTCCGTACGTCGGCTTGTGGCCGGTGATCCCACAGGCCGCCGCGGGCATTCGAACCGAGCCGCCCGTATCGGTGCCGAGCGCAACAGGGACAGCGCCGCTGGCGACCGCCGCTGCAGAGCCGCTGCTGGAGCCGGCCGCAACGCGCTCCAGGTTCCACGGGTTGTGCACATCTCCCTTGTGCGGATTCACGCTCGAAAAACCGAACGCGAACTCGACGAGGTTCAGCTTTCCAGCCAGCACGGCGCCAGTGTCGCGGAACAGCTTCGTGACAGTGGCGTCACTGGAGGCCGCCATCGCATCGGTAGCGGCTGAACCGCCTGTGGTCACCTCGCCTTCGACGTCGATCAGGTCCTTCAGGCCGACCGGGATGCCGTGCAGCGGACCGCGGTAGTTGCCATCCTTGATCTCGGATTCTGTCGCCTTCGCCGTTTCGAGCATCCCGTCTACGAAGACGTCGAGGTAGGCGTTGAGATTCGGCTGTGTCTCCTCGATACGGGCGATGGTCGCCGTTGCCAGGTCCACCGGCGACAGCTCCCTGGAAGAGATCAGTTCCGAAAGCTCGGTGACGGGCTTGAGCAGTAGTTCGATATCGCTCATCGGCTATCGCTTTCGTCAACCGGACCGGCCGACTCGACAGGACGAAAAACCGCCGCCGGCTCCCAACCCGAAACATCGAGGTCCTCAAGCGCTTCGGCAGCGGGATAGCCGGGTGCAACGGGCTTCGCCGGCTCGTCTTTGTCAGCCATTCTCATCCTCGATCTAACTGGACGGACACGGCGCAAGAGACGCGGCCCGGTAGCAGATTTCAGTTCGCCGGAGTATAGCCATCCGAAACCCCTGCGGTGCTAACCTGATTTGCTCCATGAGAACATCTGAATCGATTTCCACCCTTGTCGAGCAGGCCCTGACGGCGGCGCAGGGTTCTGGTGCTCTGCCTGCTGCTGGCGAGGTCGACATCGCCATCGAGAAGCCGAAGCAGGCGGAGCACGGGGACTTCAGTTCGTCTGTTGCCCTGTCCCTTGCACGCGTCATGCGAATGGCGCCGCTGGCCATCGCCGAACAGATCGTCACTCACGTCCCGGATAGCCAGCTAGTCAGTGGAGCGTCGGCCGCGGCTCCCGGATTCGTCAACTTCACGCTGTCCAACGAGTGGCTCGTGAGCCAGATCGATCGCATCCTCGAAGCGGGATCAGCCTTCGGCAACACCGAGGACGGCAAAGGCCAGAGAGTCCAGGTCGAATTCGTCTCGGTCAACCCGACAGGTCCGCTCCATGTCGGCCACGCTCGCGGCGCTGTGCTCGGCTCCGGTATCGCCAGCGTGCTTGAAGCCGCGGGATACGAGGTTCAGCGCGAGTACTACGTAAACGATGCCGGCGCCCAGATGCGGGTCTTCTACGACACGCTCTATGCCCGGTTCATGCAGGCGGCAGGCAAGGATGTGCCGCTGCCCGATCCGGCGTATCCGGGCGAGTACCTCGCTGAGCTGGCGAAAGACATCTACGGCGAAAACCAGGAACTGGCAGAGGCGGACGAGTCAGAGGTCAAAGCGAAGATCTCTCCAGTAGCGCTGGAGCGGACTCTCGCCGAGATTCGCTCCGTGCTCAGCTCACTGCGCATCGAGTACGACAACTGGTTCTACGAATCGTCGCTGACCGAAGAGGGGACACTCGGTAAAACCCTTGAACTGCTTGAGAAGAACGGCTATCTCGTCGAACGGGACGGAGCTCGCTGGTTCAGGTCGACCGAGTTCGGCGAAGAGGAAGACGACGTCGTCATCCGCAGCGGTGACCAGATCCCGACCTACTTCGGCACCGACCTCGCCTACCACTACGACAAGTTCCTGAACAGGAAGTTCGACCGGGTCATCAACGTCTGGGGAGCCGACCATCACGGGCATGTCAGCAGGCTCAAAGCGGCTGTCGAGGCGCTGGGCGGCGATCCCGACGACCTGACGATCATCCTCAACCAGATCGTCAGCTTCAAGAACGAGGGCGAATCGGTCCGGTTCAGCAAGCGCAAGGGCAACATTGTTACCGTCGAGGAGTTGGTCGATGAGGTAGGCGCCGACGCCTGCCGCTTCATCTTCCTGAGCCGCACCGCGAACGCCCAGATGGAGTTCGATCTCGCTCTTGCGAAGACGGAGTCGTCCGAGAACCCGGTCTACTACGTGCAGTACGCACACGCACGGCTTGCTGCGATCCTGCGGAACGCCGCGGAGCAGGGCATAGGCTCCGACAACGCCGATCTGTCGCTGCTCCAACATGAGGCGGAGCTCGATCTCCTGAGAAGACTGGTCGACCTGCCGGACATCGTGCATCGTGCAGCGAAGAACCTTGAGCCGCACCACCTCTCCTACTACGCGATGGAGTTGGCGAAGGCGTTGCAGCGGTTCTACGAACAGTGCAGGGTCATCTCAGACGACCCTGCCGAGATGCCGGTGACCAAAGCGCGGCTGCGGCTGGTTGAGGCGGCGAAGGTGGTGTTCGCCCGGACGCTCGACTTGATGGGTATGACCGCGCCGGAGCGCATGTAGGTCTCGCAAAGACGCGAACCTACTCGAACGTGCCCTCAGCCCTGTAACGCGCAATCCTGCGGACGTAAGACTCCGCGGCTCCTCGCTGCAGCGCAGCGTGCCGCTCCCTGATGGTCCCGATAGCCTTGCCCGGAACTCCGCGAATCAATGAGCGGGCGGGAAAGCTCTTGTTCTCGGTGATCGTCGCCCCGGCCGCCACGAGACACTCTTCACCGAGCTCCACACCGTCGTTGAGCACCGCACCGTTGCCAATCAGACAGCCGTTGCCGATGTCCCTGGCATGGCAGACGACACCGTGGCCGATAGTCACATCGTCGCCGATGAACGCGTCTGCGTCTGCGTGAAGCACCGAGTTGTCCTGGACATTGCTTCCTTCGCCGATCGTGATCCGTCCGCTGTCGGCGCGGATAACCGCTCCGGGCCAGACGCTGGATCGCGGGCCGATGACGACGTCGCCAATCACATACGCCGCCTCGCTAACGAAGGCGTCGGGATGGACCTGCGGCGACTTGCCGCCGAGGCTTTTCAACGTCACGGCAACCTCGGGAAGCTCAGGTCCAGGTCTATGAACTGCGGCTGGGCGATTCTGTTGTAGACATAGGTCTCTTCGGCCTGGACCGAGTCGCCGTCCGGATGTCCCAGGAAGAAGGTGATTTCGCCGCCAATAGCGTCGGCGCTAACCGGCGCGATCGAGATGTTTATGTACTCGCCCGCCCGTATCGTGTTGTTGAATGGTCCGCGTCCGTCGCCGAGCCTGGCGAACATCGGAATCCCCTCCGGACCCGGTTCGCCGGCGACCGTGAAGTTCCCTGAGAAGACGTACGGGAAAAAGAGCGGCACGTCGCCGGGACCGTCTGGCGTGGCCGTTGGTTCGGGATCTCCGCTCGAGCAACTCACGGCGATCAACGCGACCAGGCTCATGACCAGCGCGAAGCGCCGGGCGTTCCACCACTTGAGGATCATATCGGCGGGTGGGTCCTGTGCCAGTCCGTCGCCTGCTCGTACGCATGGGCGACCTGGAGCACCGTGGGGTCCCCGAACTGCGGTCCGATGACCTGCAGCCCGACCGGCATCTCCTCGGAGAAGCCAGCCGGCACCGATATCCCCGGCAGGCCGGCGATGTTGACCGGGATCGTGCACACGTCGGCCAGGTACATCTGCAGCGGGTCGTTCATCCTGGCGCCGGTCTTGAACGCGATTGACGGAGACGTGGGCGTGACCAGAGCGTCGAAGCGTGTGAACGCCTCGGTGAACTCCTGTCGGATCAGCGTGCGGACCTGCTGCGCCTTCTTGTAGTAAGCGTCGTAGTAACCGGCCGAAAGCGCGTACGTACCAATCAGTATTCGGCGCTTCACCTCATCACCGAACATCTCGCCGCGCGTGTGCTGGCTAAACTCTGCGGCGTTCAGGCCGTCGTCTGCGGCCGATCCGTACTTCACTCCGTCGTACCTGGAGAGGTTCGCCGAAGCTTCGGACGGGGCGATGATGTAGTAGACCGCGAGCGCCTGGTCAGTCAGCGGGAGCGACGTCTCTTCGATCGTTGCGCCGAGCGAGCGGAGCACTTCCAGCGACTCTTCGAACGCGCTGCGAACTCCGGGCTCGATCCCCTCGACGAGATACTCCTGCGGAACGCCCAGCCGCATGCCATCCAGGTCGTTGCTGAGCTTCTCTCCAAAATCCTCAAATGGAGCCGCGACGGAGGTCGAGTCTTTAGAGTCGTGGGATGCGATGGCGTTGAGCACATCGGCGCAGTCCCGGACGTCGCGAGTTATCGGCCCGATCTGGTCGAGCGAGCTGGCGAAAGCGATCAGACCGTAGCGGCTTACAAGACCGTATGTCGGCTTCATGCCAACGACGCCACAGAGCGCCGCCGGTTGCCGGATGGAACCGCCGGTATCCGAGCCCAGCGCGGCGGCGCATTCGCCGGCCGCCACCGCCGCCGCGGCTCCGCCGGAGCTGCCGCCCGGAACCCTGCTCGTGTCCCACGGGTTGTTGACGTGACCGAACGCGGAGTGCTCATTGGATGAGCCCATCGCGAACTCGTCTAGGTTTCCCTTACCGACGATAACCGCGCCCGCGTCCTTGAGACGAGAGACGACTTCGGCGTCGAAAGGCGGGACGTATCCGCTGAGAATCTTCGACGCTGCGGTCGTCTCGGTCCCTGCAGTGGACATGTTGTCCTTTACAAGGACCGGGATGCCGGTAAGCGGCCCCGGCTCCGGTCCTGAGCCGCGCAGACGCATGTCTGCCTCATCGGCCATCGCCAGTGCTCCGTCCTCGATGGTCTTCAGAACGGCGTTTAGCTCTTCATCGACCTCTGCGATCCGGGCGAGCGTCGACCTGGCGAGCTCGGCCGAGGACAGGTCGCGCGAGTCCAGCATCTTCCGGATCTCGTGCGCCGGCAGGAAATGGATATCTGATGGGCGGGATACTCTGGTGACCATTAGTGCGCTAGTCCAGCACCGCGCGGACCCTGATGAACTCACCGCTGACGGCTGGCGCATTGCCCAGCACTTCCTCACGCTCCAGCGGCTGTTCGGACGCGTCGCCGCGCAAGACGGTCGTCGACTCCGTCGCATGTCCTGTCGGCTCCACGCCGGATGTGTCGATCTCCTGGAGCGACTGCACATGCGCCAGGATCCCGGTCAGCTGGTCGCGGTATTTCCCGACCTCTTCATCGGTCAGGTGAAGGTTTGCCAGCCTCGCGACGTAGCGGACTTCATCGTCAGTGAGTGATTCCATCGTTTCGGGTCGCCGAGCGACAGTTGTCGGCGTTGGGGGGTCTTAAGGTGAGTGCTGTTTCAAGCCAGAGGCAAGTTGTTGTTCCTGCGAAAACAGCGGGGTTGAGTCTAGCAAACCTGCAGTGCTGAAAATGTCACCGAAATCGGCCGGTCGCCATGCGCCATCCAGATTGACAGGGCTGAAAAACCGCACCTAGAATCTGTGTGTTCCCGCCGCACCGAACGCTGCTCTGGCCGAGGTCACACGGGAGCCTCTCCGAGAGGTTCGCCATTCATTCGATTGTTGCTATCGAATCCCGGTTTGTGCTGGGCCTGAGCATCACTGGCCCGGTCAGGCAACCTCCCCTCTCTAAATCACCCTCAAACAGTGGACGCCGGGCAGGTGTTTAGTTGACCCGTTATATCTTCGTGACAGGTGGTGTGGTGAGTTCCCTGGGCAAGGGGATCGCTGCTGCATCGATAGGCAGGATGCTGAAGAGCAGGGGGATGAGTGTTTCGGTCCTCAAGCTCGATCCTTACCTGAACGTGGACCCCGGCACCATGTCTCCCTACCAGCACGGCGAGGTCTACGTCACTGTCGACGGATCGGAGACCGACCTCGACCTTGGCCACTACGAGCGGTTCATCGATGTCGAGCTCACCAGCCTGTCTAACGTCACGGCCGGCCAGATCTATACGGAGATAATCGGCAAAGAGCGCTCAGGTATCTACCTGGGCGGCACGATCCAGATCATCCCGCATGTGACGGATGCCATCAAAGGGCACATAAAGAAGCTGGCTGAGGAGTCTGCGGCGGACGTGATCCTGGTCGAGGTAGGCGGCACGGTCGGCGACATCGAAGGCCAGCCTTTCCTTGAAGCCATCCGGCAGGTACGCGGGGATGTCGGTCGAGAGAACACGTTCTATATACATGTAACTCTGCTCCCGTTCCTTGGGTCTACGAAGGAGCTGAAGACCAAGCCGACGCAGCACAGTGTTCAGGCTCTGCGGAGCATGGGTATCCACCCGGACGCGATCATCGGGCGCGCCGACCACGAGGTCGAACAGGACGTCAAGGACAAGATCGCCCGGTTCTGCGATGTCAAGCCAGACAGCGTGTTTGGCTTGCCGACCCTGGACAGCGTCTACAAGGTTCCTCTCTATCTTGAGGAGCAGGGCATCGCCGCAACCCTGTCCGATGCGCTGAACCTGCCGGATACGGAGCCTGACCTGGCGTACTGGCGCCATATCGCCGAGATAGAGGATGACGAAGAAGACCCGGTGCGAATCGCCGTCGTCGGAAAGTACGTCGAGCTTCACGACTCTTACCTGTCGGTCGCCGAAGCGCTCCGCCACGCCGGTTTTCACCATGGCAGGAAGGTCCAGATCGACTGGATATCTTCCGAGGAAATAGAGGAGAAAGGCGCCGACAAGCTGCTGGCGGATGCGGTAGGAGTCCTGGTTCCCGGCGGCTTCGGCCCGCGTGGCGTGGAAGGAATGATCGAGACCGCGAGCTACGCCCGCAACAACGGCATTCCCTACCTTGGTCTGTGCCTGGGCATGCAGGTTATGGTCATCGAATACGCCCGCAGCGTGCTGGGCCTGAAAGACGCCAACTCACTGGAGCTGGACGCTGACACCGAGCACGCCGTCATCAGCATCATGGAAGGCCAGGAACAGCTGGTCGACACCGGCGGGACGATGAGGCTGGGGCAGTACCCATGCAGGTTAAGAGAAGGCACGCGGGCGCGTGAGGCCTACGGGGTTGAACTTGTAAATGAGAGGCACCGCCACCGGTACGAGTACAACAACGACTACCGGATTCAGCTTGAAGAGGCGGGGCTGGTGGCAAGCGGGGTGGCGCCTGACGACTCGCTGGTCGAGATCGCAGAGGTCTACGATCATCCGTTCATGGTCGGCAGCCAGTTCCATCCGGAGTTCGCGTCCCGGCCCGAGAAAGCCCATCCGCTTTTCAGGGAGTTCGTTGCCGCAGCCTGCAAAGTGCTGCGGGAGGGTGGACAGTTCGAGCTTCCCGCCGCAGACGGATCGACTGCAACAGCGGTCGCCGAGTCTGAGCGTTAGCTCTGGCGAAGTTGCTTGAGAATCGAGCGGACAGGTTCTCGATCATGTTGTCGATATCGACGGCCGTTGGTATAGTTAAGGAAGACCGGAGTGAATAGCGCTCCCGTCTTTCCCTCGGCGGTCCTTCACTGATCGCCCGCGTGTATTTCGGAACCCGGTTGCGGAGCTTGTCTGGATGCTGTCCAGGCGCGCCAGGCCAGAATCCGTATCAAACACAACAAGTCCATTGACTCGGCCTCAACAGAAGTCAGTGGAGCCTCAAACAGGCATTCATTCCAAAACTTCCCAGGAACCCTCAAGAGACAACTCTCAGACCGTCGTCCGGCTGTTGCCGACTCACGACAGGCTGCGCCGAAGCCGGCGCCAACAGACCTGAGGAGTTAGTCCGCACCGCCTAGCCAGGAGGAACTCGACCTGCCACCCTCAACCACGCGCCAAACAGATCGCTCAAACGCCAACGGCAGACGCCGCACCGGCGGTCGCCGAAGGACGGGTCGTTCGCAGCGCGTCCACACCGGCATCAGCGACAAAGAGCTGGAGGCCCTGGAGGCTGAGCTTCCCGACCTCGGCAACCTCGGCGCAAAGACCCTCGACGAGCTGCGCGAGCTCGCGGTCGAAAAGAAGATCAAGCGCATCCCGCAGAGGCGCTCCGAAATCATCATGGAGCTCCTCACCGTCCTGGGAGAGGAGACCGGCCAGCTTCTTGGCGCGGGTGTCCTCGACATCCTGCACGACGGCTACGGCTTCCTTCGCCCCCCGGGCAAGAAGGGTACGCCGGACGACATCTATGTGTCGCAATCGATCATCCGACGCAATGGGCTCCGCCAAGGTGACATGGTCGCCGGCCAGCTGCGTCAGCCCAAAGAGGGCGAAAAGTACTATGGCCTGCTGAAGGTCGAAGTGGTCAACGGACACGATCCGGAGTACACCCGGCAGAGGCCAAAGTTCGAGCACCTCACCTCTGTCTACCCGGACGACCAGCTGATTTTGGAGACAACGCCGCGACTGCTCGGCACGCGACTGATCGACATCGTCGCTCCTATCGGCAGAGGCCAGCGCTCGCTGCTGGTTGCCCCGCCTAAAGCCGGTAAGACCGTCCTGCTGAAGCAGATCGCCAACGGTATCCGGGAGAATCATCCCGAGGTCTACCTCGTCGTCTCGCTTATCGGTGAGCGCCCTGAAGAGGTGACCGATATGCAGCGCTCCATCGACGGCGAGGTCTACAGCTCGACGTTTGATGAACCTGTTGAGGACCACACGCGCACCGCTGAGGTCTCTCTCGAGAGGGCCCGGCGGCTCGTCGAAAGCGGCGAGCACGTGGTCCTGCTGCTGGACAGCCTTACGCGCCTTGCCCGCGCCTACAACATCGCGGTTCCAAGCAGCGGAAAGACGCTGTCAGGCGGCATGGACCCTTACGCCCTCTATCCGCCCAAAGCCTTCTTTGGTGCGGCGCGTAACTGTGAGGAGGGCGGAAGCCTGACCATCGTCGCCACATGTCTTGTCGACACCGGATCCCGGCTGGACGACCTGATCTACGAGGAGTTCAAGGGGACCGGCAACCAGGAGCTTCACCTGGACAGGCAGCTTGCCGACCGCAGGCTGTGGCCGGCCATCGACATCGAGCGCAGCGGAACCCGAAGAGAGGAGCTGCTGCAGGATGAGGCGACGCTGAAGCAGGTTTGGCTGCTCAGGCGGATGGTCGCCATCATTGGCCAGGACACTCCGAACTCTACGGACGCCGCTGAGCGCGTGATCGAGCGGATGAACCGCACGAAGACGAACGAAGAGTTCCTGCAGTCGATCACTCAGCCGGAGAAGCCCGGAGTCGCCTGAGCGCGGTTCCGATCGATCCGGCGCGTCAGCCGCGGAGCCAGCGTCGCAAGCCACGAAAGCTAAAGGCCGAGCTCTTAACGAGTGCTCCTCCTTTTTCGTTCAGCAGGAAGTCCGGTCCGGTGGCCTGCGATTTGTGTCGAGGCGCCGGCTGGTCCTGCCGCCATGACGTTCGTTGCGTGGAAGCCGGTGCAGCCCCTAGGTAGGTACTGTAATTCTCGCGTAACCAATATGCCCTTTAATTGGTTCTTGTACTCGTTGACTCCCGGCACGGGGTGTCCCTACAGTGTGTCCGATGACTCGGGCCTCTCTGTAGAAGGGAAAGCCGTATCCGCTTGCGGATAGGTGGCTGCACCCAAAGCCGAGAGAAACGGGAAAAAGGGACAGCCTGTCTGGGTTGACACTGC
>JANQEF010000203.1 GCA_028278465.1 Dehalococcoidia bacterium
CGCCGTGAACACCAGCATCACCGCCACCAGCTCATCCTGCGAGCCGAAATACGAATCCAGGTCGAAACCGATCGAGATCACGTAGTACATCGCCGCCTCGAACCCCCAGACCGGGATCGAGTACAGGAACACTATCGCCAGCGACTTCGGCGAGTTGACGACGGTCAGCCCCTGCAGCAGCGATGCCGCAAGTCCCAGCACCCTCGCCTGCAGTCGTTCCGGCAGCGGCCCCGAAACCCTGGCGACGAACCGCAGCAGCGTCTCCTCCGACACGACTGTGATCGCTACCACGATCGCAAGCACGGCCAGGAACGGCACAACTGCCACGAAGACGAGCACGGCAGCGCCGCCGGGCACTTCGTCGACGAAGTCGCCGAAAGCGCCGCTCGCTGGCAGGAACGCCCATGCAGCGGCCAGGAAGAACAGCAGCGCCAGCACGTCCGACGCCCTCTCCACGGCCACGGTCCCGAACGCTCCCGCAGCGCTCACTCGCTCTCGCAGCGACAGGTAGTAAGCCCGCAGCAGCTCGCCGATCCGCACCGGGATCAGGTTGTTCGCCATGTAGCCAACGACGACCACAGGGTAGATCGCCCTCTGCGGCTTTCCGATGAGCGGCTGCAGCAGGTATCGCCAGCGCATGGTGCGCGCCTGCACGGCCAGGAAGTAGAGGATCAGTGACGGCGCGACGTAGGCGTAGTTGGCGTCACGCATGACGTCGCCGATCGTGTCGAAATCGACAAAGAAGATGATGAAGACGGCCAGGAACGCCGCGCTGCCGGCGAACCCCAGCCAGAATCCTCGTTGGCCAATCAAGCGGCTAATCCCGGGTGAATGGCGCACATGACGCGTGCGCTAGTTGAGCGGACTGAGGGGAAGAGAGTTATTGAAGTAGACATACGAGTCTACCGAACCGATCTCTCCCGATATCTCGCGGTATACGAAGAAATCGACCGCCCCGCGCCATCTCTCGCGGTCCCAGATGGTGTCCCAGAAGACTTTCGGCGTCATGCCTCTGTAGTCCTCGGGGAACCAGGCGCGGTGTTCGATCCTGCGCGGCTCGGCGTAGTTGTTCGTGTACTCGGACCGCACTTTGCCGTCGTTGCGTTCGTTGACCACTGCGATCTCGACGCCTCGCCGTGCGCCAACAGAGTCGAGCGACAGGTCCTGGAAGATGGCTCCGGTGTTGCTGCGCAGATACCAGTGCCACGGCCAGGCATAGGAATCGGCGGTGTCGATCGATAGCGAGATGTTGTTGCCCTCGCCAGTCAGCTCGCCGGCCAGCCTGATCTCGTTCGCAACCTGCCTGATGTCCTGCGACGTCTGCGTGTAGACCAGGATCTCGCGCGGCACGTCTTTATGGACGAAGCTGGCGTTCCAGCTGGCCCGGAAGGTGTAGCCGAACAGCAGCATGGCGATCACCAGCGTCGCCGAGCCCCACGCCGCAGTGTGGCCGATGCGACTGCCCAGGTACTGCTGGCCGACCAGCAGCATGCCGAGCGTCGCCAGGATGAGGAACAGGGAGAAGAAGCTCGTGAAGGAGCCGCCGTCGAGGTCGATGAAGATGAGCCGCCAGAGCAACAGGAAGAAGAGCGGCACTCCGACGATAAGCAGCCAGTTGCCTCGCCTCAGGGCAGGCTGCCAGCGGATGTGCATGATGAGGTCGCCCAGCGATTTAGCGGCCACGAAGATGAACGGCAGCGTCACGTGCGTCAGCAGCCACGGCATCTTCTCGCCGGCGATCGAGTAGGCGGCGATGGTGATGATCGACCAGAACAGCAGGAACCGCATGAAGCTTGTGGCCCGGACGTACATGGCGTAGACCGCAAGCGCCGCGATTCCCAGCACCGTCGGGATCAGGACCGCTAACTCGTCGTTAACCCGGCCTTCGTTGATCGAGTAGTAGCCGCCGATCGAGAAGAAGACGGCCGCGATGCCGAGCATCGCCCATGCGAACATACCGGTGCGGAAGGCGTAGAAGGCGGCGGTGCCGATCGCTATTGCGAACGGCAGGAACTCGTACGCCGACGTGATCATGAAGTAGTAGTACCAGGGCTGGTTGCCGCGGTTGACTTCCTGCTGCTCGAGCCAGTAGCCGAGCGATTGCCAGATGCCGCTGCCGAGCCCGCCGGGATGGCTGAGGAAGTTGGTGAACATCAGGGCGAAGAGGAGCGCGAACACCGCCCACGAGATGGCGAACGCCTTCGGCTTCCACATCCATCCCAGGATCCAGCCGACAACCATCAGGAACACGACCGTGATGATCGCCACCGCATACGAGCCGCCGCCGACCGGCTCACCCGTCGCGAACCCCGGCGTGCCGTTGTCCGCCGACAGGTTGAGGCCGAGCGCCGTGTCGAAGATGCTGACCGCGGCGGCGAACAGCGGCAGGGTCAGCGCCACTATCAGCAGCAGGAACCCGGCGTCGGGCGTGAACTCCTTGATCGACCTGCGGCCCATGAGCCAATCCCAGATCTCGGGTCCCGTCCTCCACGCCAGGTAGACGCCGAGGATAGCCACGACGATGTACATGTTCTCCTTGGCCGTGAAGCCAAGCGCAATGGCGCCCGCGGCGATATAGAGCCAGCGGTCTCTCCGTTCGTCGATGTACCGGAACATCGCTCCGATCAGCACGATGGTGAAGACGGCGATGAAGATGTCGTTGCGTGCGAAGCGTGAGAAGTAGAGGAGCGTCGGCGAGAAGGCGATCATGAACGCCGCCAGCAGCGTGGCGACCTGGCCCATGCGGTTTCGCAGCAGCAGCGGCGTAGCCACCAGCGCAGAGCCGAAGACCGCCATCGAGAGCCGCAGCGTGAAGTCGTTGTCGCCGAAGAGGAAGAAGGTTCCCGCGATGGTGTGGAACAGGAACATGCCGTGCGTGAGCGGGTTGTGCAGGTACTGGCGTCCCTGGTAGATATCCCAGGCGAAGAAGCCGTGCAGCGACTCGTCGTGGTGGACCGCCCTGTCGCCGAGACCCCATAACCGCAGCACCAGTGCGATGGTGATCAGCGTGACATAGGCGGCGACTTCCCAGCGGAAGGGGATGTGGAAGCCGCGCTCGGCGGTTTGAAGCTCGGCATCGGCCTCGTAGCTCGCAACCTGGCTGGCCGGCACCCACTTGCCGCGCACCCACCGCCCGACGTCACCCGCAGGAACCGGGTCCGGAAAATCCTCCTCATAGCCGAAGTCATCCTCGGAAGGGAGGCCGTCCTCGAAACGAGGGTCGTCTTCGGTGGGCTCGTCGGGCGCGTGCGGCAACCCGTCCTTGCGGGCGTCAGTCGTCAACTGGCCTGACCTCGGACATCGTAGATTGCGGTTCCGTGGAGATCGAAAACCTTCTCGCCCAGACTATCGAACTTCTCTACCTGGAGACCCGTGTAACCGGCGCGTTCGCGTGCGCCAATAACCACATAGCTCACTTCGTATTCGTCCAAAAGCCGTCTCGCCTCGGCCTCGTCCCAAGTCTCGTAGATGCGCTGGACATCCTGCGCCCTGCCCTGGAAAAGCTCGTTGCTGCCGCGCCACTGGTTTTCGTGACCTTCCCAGCCCAGGATCGCGGGCAGGCCGGTCGCCGCCGAGATGCGTCCATGCTCGGTGTAGCTCCCGCCGACAGCCTCGACGATACGGGATCCCCTCTCGGCCTCTTCGAGCAGCCAGTCTATGGCCGCGCCGTCGGCCTGGTTGAAGCGGTCGAGGAACGCCCAGCCGTCCAGTGTAACCGGCCCCGAGTAGTCTTCCGCCTTGCTTGCGCCGGCCGCCAGCGAGTACCAGGCCGGGCCGACCAGTAGTACGGCGAGCGCAACTGCGGCGGTTCTGCTGGAAAGCCGGGCCTTTCCGGCAAGGAACCTGTGCGATTTCAGCCAGTAGTAGCCGGCGTATCCGGCGACCAGTGACGCCATGATCCACACCTGGTAGTAGAACTTGAACACGGTGTTCATGCGGTTGCCGAACAGGTCGTGCACGAAGAACAGTTCGGCGCCGAGCAGGATGTAGGTCGAGAGCATGGCGACGAACAGAGCGAAGAGCGAGGCCGGCGTAGCGCCTGCGAGCGCCTTCCGTACGGTGGCGAAGAAGAGAGCGACGAAGACGATGCTGAGAGGCAGCACCGTGCCTAGACGGGTGAAGATGTCGCCGAACGAGCCTTCGTCGTTGAACACGAGGTGCGTGATCGCCCAGCCGAAGTATGGGACTGCTACAAGGACAGCCGGGATGATCCATGTCCAGCGGTCGAGCCGCTTCAGCAGGTGGAGGTCTTCGGCCTGTTGACCGGGACTGTCGGCCGGTGATGCAGCGGGCCGCGGTTCGTTGGACGCGCTGGGTGTAGCTTGCGGGGCTGAAACCGGCCGGTCGTCGTCCTCGGCGTAGCGGAGTTCTGCGAAGCGCTCTCGCAGGCCACCGGAAGTTCGCATCGACTCGGGCCGAAGCCGCCAGGCAGCTCCGGCATAGCGCCGCACGGTCGGCCCTGCGAAGAGCAGCAGGAACGGCGCTCCGATCAGGATGAAGACGCCCCAGACAGTCAGGAAATGGACCGGACGCGTGCCGAACTCGGCTGGAGCTATAGGCGGCGACTGGAGCTGACCTCCGAGCGTGCTGAAGTAGAACGGCGAGAAAACGATGACGCCGATGACCGATATCAGCGCCAGCGGGAACATCGCGCGGACGGCTGACTCGAGCAGGTTCCTGCCGCTTTCGCCGTATGCCTTCAGCGTCACCGTGCCAGCGAAGAGCGCCGTCATGAGCAGGATGTCTGCCTGGTTGATGAAGCCCGACGTGCCGAATATCAGGCCGATCG
>JANQEF010000209.1 GCA_028278465.1 Dehalococcoidia bacterium
AGATCGGCCCTGGAATGAAGACCGGGATATGAGTTGCATGGATCAGCCGTTGTAGCGGTTCATCGCGTTTTCGATACCGTCGGTGACGGCCACCACCGCAGCATCAGCCGCTCGCCTCGCCGCGTCCCGCACAAGCTCGCGCTCCTTCGGTGCCATCGTGCCGAGCACGTAGTCGACCTGCTCGCCGGAGGCGGCCGGCCTGCCGACGCCGATGCGCATCCTTGCGAACTCCTCGGTCCCGAGCGATGCGATGATCGACTTCATGCCGTTGTGGCCGCCCGCGCCGCCTTTAGAACGGATACGCAGCTTGCCGGGCTCCAGGTTCAGGTCATCGAAGATTACGATCAGCCGGTCCGGGCCGATACGGTGTTTTCGCAGCAGGCTCCGCAGGGCATCCCCACTCCTGTTGACATACGTGAGCGGCCGGGCGAGCAGGACCCGTGTCCCTTCGATCTCCGTATCGGCGGTCTCGGAGTTGGCGCCAGTGGCCTTGAGCTGCGAGCCGGTGCGTTCGGCCAGGTCGTCCAGCGACCACCAGCCGACGTTATGCCGCGTGTTCCTGTACTTCGGGCCGGGGTTGCCGAGTCCTGCGATCAGCCACTCGACAGGCTTCTGCGCGCCGCCGGAGCCGCGAGGGAACAGCTTCTGTATGAGTCTGGCTGCGTCCAAGGCTATTCAGCGCCGGGCGCGGCGCCGTTCGGCCCGCCCGCGAACTGCTTCAGGAAGTCCAGGACGGTGTCGTCGAGGACATGCCGGACCGCCAGCAGGTCGGAGATCGCGTTGATATCGATCAGCTTCTGCGTTTCGTCTCCGCGTTCGCTCGCCAGTATCCGTGGCGCCGCGATCGTGCTCAGCCGCGTTACGCACTGGCGCAGCATGCCGTCGATCTCCGCAATGCGCTGCCGCACTTCATCTCCATGGCCGGATGAGCCGAGCCGCACACCGCACTCCACGCAGAACGGCTGGCGTTGCAGCTCGACCTCGTGGTCTCCGCGAGAACAGGGCCTGACCCGTTCCTTCAGCTCCTCCCACACCCTTTCGAACGAAGGCTCGTAGACGTCTTCGAGCTCGGGAATGGTCACGAACTTGCGAAGAGCCTCGTGATCAGAGTCAGCCTGCCGGACGTCACGCTCAAGCTCCAGGTCCCTGCTGCGACGGTCTGCGTGATGCTCGATGTACGAGCCGGTGAACTGCCGCTTCCACGCCTGGAACGCTTCCAGCTCGGCCGCTGCCGAGCTCCGACTCTCAAGAATCGCGCCGACGTCCAGCGTGCCGAGCAACGAAGCTGCCCTGCTTTCGAGGCTCTTGTCGAAGCGGCCGAAGTCCGCCGCTGCCACGTAGTCATGTGCGGCCTGGATGTCCACGATGTCTTCGCTGAGGACTCGCAGTCGGGCAGATTCTGCAACGGCTTTAGAGAAGTCGGCCAGGTTCGGGAAGAGTTCGGTCGCTCGCGAGTAGAAACGCTGCCAGCTATCGGTTTCGAGCGCGGGCGCAAGACGTCTCGCCAGTTTCACTGCCGCAAGGCTGTCGGCGCGGCGCCCGACCACCGATTCAAGGGTTCGCAGCGTGAGAGCGTTGCGAGTCTCGGCGACTTCCAGAGCCTGTGCGAAGGCGGTTTCACTGTCGACGGGTGGCGCGTCTGATGTTGAGGGCTGAGCGTTCGGAAGCAGCTCCCGGATGTACGGCAGGGCGGAGTTCCAGTCGCCTGAGTGCTCAGGGCTGAGCCACGCCACCGAGAAGACCAGGTCAGGGTCGAACTCGAACGTGCCAAGAGAGTGCGAATCGAGGCGATTGCCGGGGCCGGAATCGGCTCCGGCCAGGCTCGCCTCGCCGCGGCGCAGCTTCAGAAAAGCGATGACCACGAGTGCCGCCAATCCCGGTGGAAGGCCGCGTTGGCGCACTAGCCGCGACCTCAGCTCGTCGCCAGTGATTCGCCGTTCAGGATCCCTCGCAGCCGCCGCATCGAGCTCGTCAAAGATGCCATCCAGCCCGACGCCCGCGCCCTGGCGGATTCGACCATCGATCGCCGGCCGCCACGCCAACTCCTCGTCCTCCAACATCTGCCTGTACACCTCGTCGGCATCGAACGGCTCAGATCCCGCGCCAGCCGGGACCGCCTCACCTGCGAACAGCGTCGCTGCGACCGCCTCAATCCACGCCACCGGATCATCGCCAACGAAGATCGAGTCCGGCGAAACCGTGGCGCCGCCGTGCTGATGTCCGAGCACCACTTCGCCCGCTCGCCAGCGTTGCGCCAGCGCATCGGTGATGTCGCGCCGAGCCTGCGACGTGCGGTCGATCAGCGAAGACGTCAGCGAATGAAGCTCGTAATCGCCCGAGACGATGTACCTCTCACGGATCTCGTTCAGCCGTCCCAGCTCACGGTCGAGCTGCGTCAACTCCGGCGTGCGATAGGACAGACCCTCAGCCGGTGGGAGCGCGACCGCGATCTGTTTCTCGGAGATGTCTGCTCGGTCCACGCGCTGCGGCTCCGACAGCAAAACCAGCCTGAACATGACGCGATCCGGCAGCCCTGAGCCGAACCACGCCTGCCACTGGTCGGAGAAGATCACCTCGCCGGCGTAGTCAAACCCGTTCAGTCGCACCGAAACCGGCTGCGGCCGGTCTGCGAAGCCGCGGGTCAGCTCGACAGTTATCTCGCTCGATGGCTGGTCTGCCGTCGTGTAAACCATGACCGGTTCCGCCCGCTATCCCGTGACCGCTTCGACCGGAGTCTCACCTTCGAGGAAGCGGGTGAACGTCTCCTCGTCGAGCACCGGGACGCCGAGTTGCTCGGCCTTTTGCAGCTTTGACCCGGCGTTTGCGCCCGCCACCAGGTACGCCGTCTTCTTCGAGACGCTGCCCGAAGCCTTGGCGCCGAGCGCCTTGATCTTCGACTCTGCGTCAGAGCGCGACATCGTTTCAAGCGTTCCCGTGACGACCAACGTCAACCCACGCATCGGATGGTCCTGCGGCGGCTCAGGCGAATCGTCTTCCAGCGTCAGGCCAGCCCGTTCCAGCTCCTCGATCATCGTCAGGTTCACAGGCAGGTTCATCCACTCTTGGACCGTCTGCGCCGTGACCGGGCCCACGCCGTCCACCTCCAGCAGCTCGTCGACGGTGGCCGACTGGATGCGGCTCATGGTGCGGAAGTGTCTTGCCAGCCACTCGCTGGCTTCACCTCCGACGCCATTGATCCCAAGCGCGAAGAGCAATCTCGAAAGCGGCTGTTGCTTCGACCTCTTAATGCCTTCCAGCAGATTGGCGATCTTCTTCTCGCCCATGCCTTCGAGCTCAGCCAGCTCCTCCTGCTTGTCGGCGAGCGAATAGAGCTCGCTGAGACGCTTCACGATGCCGGTGCGGGCGAGGTCCTGTGCCACGCGCTCGCCCATGCCCTCGATGTCCATGGCGCCGCGGGAAGCGAAGTGCTCCAGCAAGCGCTCGAACTGCGCCGGGCATTCCGCGTTCACGCACCTGATCGCGGCGTCGTCCTCGGTGTCGACGGTCGGCTCGCCGCAGGCAGGGCACTTCTCAGGGAAGGTGTACGGCTTCGAGCTCTTGTCCCGCTTGTTGTCGTCCGTGACCCTGACAACCTGCGGGATGACGTCGCCGGCACGCTGGATGATGACGGAGTCGCCCTCACGAAAATCCTTGCGCTCGATCTCGTCCTTGTTGTGCAGCGTCGCCCGCCGCACCGTCACGCCGCCGACATTCACCGGCTCCAACTCTGCCCACGGAGTGAGGTTGCCGGTGCGCCCGACGTTGACGTGTATGCGGTTGATGCGGGTGCGGGCCTGCTCGGCAGGGAACTTGTAAGCAGTTGCCCAGCGCGGGTCGCGGCCGACCGAGCCCAGCGAGTTCTGCAGCGCCAGGCTGTCGATCTTGATCACCACGCCGTCGATGCCGTAGTCGAGACCGGCTCTTTCGGCTCCTGCGGCTTCGACCGCAGCCTGCACCTCCTCGATCGTCTCTGCCCGCCGTGTCCAAGGGTTCACCGGCAGGCCCCAGCGGCGCATCGTCTGCAGCACCTCCCATTGCGTGCCCGGCACATCGCCGCCCTCGGCGTACCCGAACGAGTAGAAGAACATCGCAAGCGGCCGCCGCGCCGTCTCAGTGGAGTCAAGCTGCCGGAGCGAACCCGAAGCCGAGTTCCTGGGGTTGGCGTAGGTCGGCAACCCGGCCTCTTCGCGCTCCCTGTTGAACCGTTCGAAGGCCGAGTTCGGGAAGTACACCTCGCCACGCAACTCGATCACCGGCGGGACGTCGTCGCCGTCGAGTTTCAGCGGCACATTGCGGATCGTGCGTACGTTCGGTGTCACATCCTCACCGCGCAGGCCGTCGCCGCGCGTCGCCGCCTGCGCCAGCACGCCATCGCGGTACGTCACCGCCAGCGCCAGACCGTCGATCTTCAACTCGCACACCATCGCCGCCTCGTCCAGGCCCGCCAGCTCGAGCGTTCGGCTGTGCCATGCTCGAAGGCTGTCCTCGTCGAAGACGTTGCCCAGGCTGAGCATCGGAACCGGGTGCACCACCTCGGCGAACTCGCTCGACGGCGGAGCGCCAACCTTCTGTGTCGGCGAGTCGGGCGTGAGCAGCGAAGGGTGCTGCGCCTCGATCTCACGCAGCTCGACCATCAGCGCGTCCCACTCGGCATCGGTGAGCTCAGGCGCGCTCTCGATGTAGTAGAGGTGATTCGCCCGGTTGATGTCGTCGCGCAGTTCCTGCGCGCGCTTCGAGACGGACTTCGGGACAGGGGCAGATTTCGTCACGCTGCTCGCATCCGGGTCGTGCCAGGGAGGTCGTGAGTAGTTCGGCGAAGTATATCAACGGCCGCAGTTCGGACCGTAGCTATGTCACAGGTCATGAACGCCCGGCGGCGATATACTCGAACGATCTTTTCGAGGCAGCGGCTCCGTTCCGCTGTCTTGTCGGTTTCAGAGAGCTTCCAGAACGGCAACGTCATGGCGGAGATCAGACCTTTTCGCGGCATCAGGTACGCGCACTCGCCCGAGAACGGCGCGGGCGACCTGGCGCTGAACCTGTGCCCGCCATTCGACGTCATCACGCCTGCCCTCCAGAAGGAGCTGTACGCACGCTCTCCGCACAACATCGTCAGGCTCGAACTGGCTAGACGGGGATTGGGCGACGACCCGTACCTGTCCGCCGCTGAGACGCAGCGCGAGTGGACCGATTCCGGCGTGCTGAGGCGCGATGCCGAGCCGTCGATCTACGTCACCGAGGAGACGTTCAGGTTCGCAGGTCAGGACCTGGTGAGGCGCGGCTTCATCTCCGCGCTGCGGCTCGAAGAGTACGACCGCGATATCGTACTGCCGCACGAGAACACGCGGTCCGAGTGGGTGAAGGACCGCGTCCGGCTCATGGGTGTAGCGCAGGCCAACTACAGCCCGTTGCTGATGGTGTTCCGCGACGACCTTCGTTCGACCGTCGGCAGCATGGTGCGTGCGATAGCAGGTGGAGAGCCGACGATCAGCGTCGAGCCGCCCGATATGTCGACCCTGCGAATGTGGCGCGTCACCGATCCCGGCACTCAGCAGGTGCTGGCGGCGTCGCTGGCGGATTCGCAGCTGTTCATCGCAGACGGCCACCACCGCTACGAGGCTGCGTTGCGGTACCGGTCGCTGATCCGCAGCGGCCGCGAGGTCGAGCATGACGAGTCGATCAACTACCGCATGGTTTTGCTGGTCTCCGTCGACGAGCCGGGGCTGATCACCCGCGGCTACCACAGGGCGATCGCAAAGCCACACGAATCTGAGCTGACCGAATTGAAGCGGCTCGTAAAGCAGCGGTGCAGCCTGCAGCCCTGGACTCCGCCATCAGGCTCAAGCGAAGAGGTGTCGCTGGCGTTCGCTTCGGCGCTGGGGCACAGGCAGGATTCCGAGGTCGTGTTCGGCGTGATCGGCCTCGAGCCGGGATCGTTCCACATCGCAACCGCGGAAAACCTGCCCGAGGCGGAGAACCTGCTCAAAGGCTCCGAGTACTCGCGGCTGCACGACCTTTTCATCGACCCGGCGGTCCCCGAGGAGCGGCGCGACGAGGTTGTCGACGTTCAGCACGACCTGGCGCGGGTGCTGGATAGCGTCCAGAACGGAGCGGCAAGCATCGCCTTTGCAATGCGACCGATTCCGATGCAGGAGTTCATCGGTATCGTCACGCGCGGCTGGCGCCTGCCGCCAAAGGCGACCAACTTCTTCCCGAAGCCTTCCGCAGGCGCTGTACTGCAGACGCTGGAAGGCAACCTCTAGCCGGCGAGGTTCCGCAGCGCGTCCATCACGTCGCTGGTCGGCGCTCGCTCCACGTAGTTTCGGCCAACGAACTCGTAGTGGATCCGGCCGTCTCTGCCGATCACGTATGTGCCGGGGAACGGGTGCGTGCCGCCGTCCATGAGGCCGGAGTAGGCGCGAGGCGTTGCAGGGTCGCCAGACGAGTAGAGCACGGGAAAGGTGAGGCCGACGCGCCGGACGATGCGGCCTGTATCGCTCAGGTCGTCCATGCTCACGGCGATCACCTCGGCGTCGAGGCTCTCGATCTCGTCGTAACGGTCTTGCAGCTCACCTAGCTGGATGCGGCAGTAGGTTCACCAGAATGCGCGATAGAAGACGAGCACGACGTTTCGCTCGCGGATCGTCTCGCTGAGCGATACCTCGCCACCGTTGATGGCATCTGGCAGCCGGAAATCGGTCACCCCGGGGCCGAGGAGGACCGGAGCCGCGGGGCCTCCCGCACTATCGGCACTTGGCGTTGGCGTCGGATCAGTTGTCGCGGACTCGAGTGAGCGCTGGAAGGTCTGCAGCATCTCTTCGATGTCCGGCAACTGGTCGGCCGACGTGCTCACCCGCCTCGCGATCTCGTTGCCGGACGGGCCGAACAGCACGATCGCCGGCGCGGCATGGCCGTTGCTCAGCACGTTGAAGACACCCCAGCTCTGCGACACCGTGCCGTCGACATCTGACAGCACAGGGAACTCGATCTCCGCCCGGTCAACCGTCATCCGGGTCTTTTCCGGCGCGTCTGTACTGACGGCGATCAGCTCAGCGCCCAGTTGCTGGAAGCGGTGGTAGCTGTCCTGCAGCAGCCGGAGCCGGTCCTCGCACCCATCGCAGTCCGCGCCGCCGTAGAAGAACAGCCCGACCGGCACGACACCTCGCAGATCACCAAAGCTAACGACGCCACCGTTTGTCGAGAGCAGCGAGAAGTCGGGAGTGCTGGAAGCGGACTCGGTGGCCGCCTGGTCGACACTCGCCGGGCCGGAGCTGTCGCGGTCGCTCCCGCTATCGGGCGAACTGCCGCAGCCGATCACCACGGCAGCAGCGATCGCGAGCCCGAATGCCAGCCAGTTGCGTCTCAACGCGGTACATCACCCACTGCCGTGCGTTGTCCTGCCAGTCGCCACACGCGAAACGTTCGATTGAACAGCCGTGCAAGAGGATTCTACGAACGAGGCCGCCATTCGGCGCTGTGGTCAGCCACGCATCTCGCGCAGAGTTCGGCCGGCTGCTTCGAGTGCCTCGTCGATGTGCGCTGTCTCAACCCAGCCCATGT
>JANQEF010000236.1 GCA_028278465.1 Dehalococcoidia bacterium
CGCGAAGCTCGTCCGGGCATACGCTGAACTCATCGACCAGCGCGACGTTGGCCGGGCACTCACGCGTGCCCAGGTAGGGGTGGTGGAAGTACTGGCCCTTGGCCGCGCGCCGCTTGAACATCTCCAGGTGCTTGGCCTCGGGCCTGTCCAGCTTCTTGCCATCGCTCTCGGTCGCGTCCACCACCTCGACGTGGGCGCGGATGCCGTACCTAACGTCGCGCAGCAGCATAGCGGCGCGTTGCTGACGGACCTTTTCGCTGCTCACGTCAATGCCAAGCGTCCCGTTTCCTTCCTTCATCGCCGCCGATACACCGGTCTTGCCCTTGACCGGAATCTTCGCGCTGATTTCGTTGCGGCGTACATGCGTGAACCGGATCGGGCGCAGCACGCGGATCTCGTCGATCACCCAGCGCATCTGGGGCTTCCAGTAGATCGCCTCCAGGATCCCCCGCGCGGCGCTGGGCGTCATCACATCGTATGAGACGCGCTCCACCTTCATCTCGGGCCTGTTGAACGACGCCAGGTCGCCCCAGACCTCGACCTTGACTCCGAAGCTCACGACGAACCCCTCCTTTCAAACGCACAGCACCGGGGACGGACTGTCCTCGAAGCTCAGACCTGTCTTTTCCGAGTAGTGGACCTCCGGGCTGACCAGCACCGGGAAGCGGTCGCCGACCAGGTCGACGTAGCCCGCGTCCAGGGCGAGCCGCCACTCGCGTTCGCGAAGATTGACCGAATAGCGCTGGAGCTTTCGCAGCAAGAAGCCGTCGGGCTGCTCGGCTGTTCTGCGAAGGCGCTCGCACAGCCGCTGCCCGCGCTCTCCCCAGGGCACGATCACGGTTCGGCCGCTGTCCTCGATGAGATGGAAATCCCTCGCCGCGCTGGCGAAGTCGAAGTTGAACGGAAGTTCACAGTTCTTGCTTCCGTCCAACCGGAACTTGTCGAAAATCCCAGCCTCGTCAAGGCTCGGCCGGCCCCAATAGTAGAGTTTGAAGTACTGCTCTACAGCAGCCAGGGACAGTGGATCTTCCTGGCACTCCAGAACTTGAGACGCGCACCCGGCGGTCTCCTGGAAGTACGTCTCGGACCGCTTGTGTTCGGATCGGAAGATCACCGTCCGGCCCATGCCGTCGAGCTGTCCGTTCCGATTGCAGCGCCCTGCTGCCTGGGCTATCGAGTCGACCCCGGCCAGGGACCGCAGTACCATCGGAAAATCGAGGTCCACCCCGGCCTCGACCAACTGGGTCGACACCACGCGGCACTTCTTTACACTCTCCAGCCTGGCGCGAATCTCCCGCAGCACCTCGCTGCGGTGCTCCGGGACCATCATTGTGCTCAGGTGGTAGAGACCTTCTTCGTCACCCAGCATCTCGAACAGCTGTCTGGCGTGCCCCCGCGTGTTGACGACGCAGAGGACCTGCTCGGCCTCGCGCAACCGGTCAACGATCCAGGCATCCTCGCGGCCCTTCTCGTCACGCACGTCCACGCGCTTGAGGCTTTCGTAGAGTTTCTGGGGGTCGGTGACGATTTCGCGCACGTCCGCCAGCCCCTTGGGGAAGCTCTCGCTGCGACCGACGGCGGGTTGCGTTGCCGTGCAGAGTACTATGCTGGAGCCGTAGTTTCGAGCCAACTCGTCCAGCGCGGTCAGGCACGGTTCGAGGTAGGCCACCGGCAAGGTCTGCGCCTCGTCGAGGATGATCACCGAGCGAGCTATGTTGTGCAGCTTACGGCACTTTCCCGGGCGGTTGGCGAACAGCGACTCGTAGAACTGGACCGAGGTGGTGACCACCAGCGGCGCGTCCCAGTTCTCGGTGGCCAGCCGACTGCCAACAGTCTCGTCACCAATGTCCAGGTTGCTGTGGTGCTCCAGCACAGGGTCTACACCCAGGCTGTCCGACAGCGGTTGCATCACCCCGCGGAAGACATCGGCGTTTTGCTCGATGATGCTGGTGAACGGGATCACGTAGATCACACGGTCGAGGTCGTGTACCAGCGCATGTCGCAAGGCGAAGGCCAGCGACGACAGTGTCTTCCCGCCCCCGGTCGGCACGGTCAGTGAGAACAGCCCCGGCTCCATCGCAGCAGCACGCCGACAGTCCTTGAGAACTCTCGCCCGTTGGCAATTGACGTGAGTCTGGGGAGTACCGAACCCACCGAGGTGACGGTCGAGACAGTCGCACATCTGTAACAGCACGTCTCCAGGCCAGGCGATGCGTTCAGCGTGTCGCTCAGGAGCCATGAACCGCTCGGTATCGAGGAAGTCCGCGTCCACCAGGCAGGAGAACAACATCCGCGCAAAGAACGCGGCAGTAAAAGCGGCGCGCCGGTTTGGTATTGCCAGTGCTCCCCGGAGTATCGAGGGAAGGCTCTCTTCGAGGTCCGCCGTAGGCAACCTTCCCGCCGCCTCGGCCCAGGCTTCCACGTCTTTCTTGAGTCGTTTTTCCAGGCAGGCGTCCTCGCTCCGTCCGTCCAGCAGACCACCGTGATGTCCGGTAATCGCGTACGCCAGGAGATGACCGAGCAGGCCCTCGGCTTCCACCGCGTGCTGGGCACCAGCGGTCGAGTGGTCGACCCGCGCTGCACACGAGGGATCCCCCTCGGAACGGATGTAACCCTGGAACGCCTCTGAGTACTTGCCCAGATCATGCCAGAGACCGGCCGCTCGTCCCCAAGGACCGGCGTCAAATGCAGACGCAAATCGCTGGGCCAGGTCTGCGACCCCTATCAAATGCTCTTCAAGAGTCTGCCAACCTTCAGTGTTGGAATCATCTTTCGTATGAGCGAAACAGTGATCCACGATACCCTCTACCCTCATCTGCCTGACTCCCCTACTCTACCCACCCCCTAGGACAGCACCTGACCGACCAGGGCAGGCGCGCACGCCAGGCATCTCCCAACCTCGGTTCCGAATCTTTCCACGGTAACTCTGCAGACGATCCTCGTCACGCGATATTCATCCTCGCCGCCGTGGGCTTTCCGGTCGCCCGCTAGGGCCGCCCCTTTCCACTTCGGGTAGCGTCCACCGCGTGGAGATCACCTGCCAGGCCCCGGAGAGCAGCGCCGCCCACACACCACGATCCCCTTCTCTCGTTGCAGATCTGGCTCACGGCCCTGGAGATTCTGCACGAACCACTGGAGATTTGCGTTCCGACCCCGGAGACCGCCCGCCGAGCACCGGAGATCCCGTCGCGGTGGGCTCCCTGGTGACCGCTGCCCCATGGGGCACACTGGGCTTGCGCCGCGGGGCCAATGGGATCATAAGGACACCATGACCGGCACCCAGAAAGCGCTCGCCATCACCGCCAGCATCGCCGCCGTGGTCGGCGCCCTGGGCTACCTGCTCGTCTCGGGATTCGGCGAGTCGATAATCTACTACAAGACCGTGGACGAGCTGCTCGCCGAGCCCGGCAAGTGGACCGAGCGCCCGGTGCGCATCAACGGCAACCTGGTGCCCGGCTCGATCCGCCAGCGGCCCGGCACGGATCAGTACCGTTTCGCCCTCTCCAAGCGGGGACAGCGCGTCGAGATCGCCTACACCGGCATCCTGCCCGATGCGATGCAGGAGGACCGGGATCTCGTCGTCCACGGCACCTGGCAGCCCCAGGGCGAGCTGTTCGCCGCCAGCGAAATCCTCACGAAATGCCCCTCGAAATACGAAGATCAGGCACGCGCCATCAGCCCCTGAACCCCCGACGGGGCGCGGCGAGCCGGGGCGATCCAGGTGTTTGACATCCGCATTCCCGCGAGCAATACTCACGACCGCTCGCCGGACGAAGGCCCGACGTGAGAAAGGCTCGGCGTCATGAAGCTGTTTTCCGGAAAGATTGGCATCATCGCGGCCGAAATCGCCCAGGTCCTGGTCGAAGAAGAAGACATCGACACCGACTCCCCGGGTGAGGTCGAGCTCGACATCGAGGCCGTGCTCAAGGAGTACATCCGCACCGATCGGGAGCTCACCGAGTCGGCCAAGGATCTCTGCGAGGCTCGGGGGCTGTCGTTCTCGTCGTACCCGAAGATCAAGCGCCAGCTCGCTGATCGCCGCGGGTTCCAGGTGGGAGACGAGGCCGTCGATTACATCATGGACCAGATCATCGGCGCGTTCATGCACAGTCAGTTCGTTGAGGAGGTCTACTCCGAAGACCACGAGATGAAGAGGAAGATGCGCACCGTCCTCAAGCGTCACACCGATATCGAGGACGACATCGACAAGGAAGCGCGCGCCAAGATCAAGAACCTCGAGGAAGGCACCCAGGACTGGGAGATCGAGTACGCCCGGGCGATGGCGCAGGTCAAGCGCCGCCGCGGGCTCGACTAGTGCTGGCCTCGATCACTTTCCCCTTCCTCCACCGGGGGAAGGCCGGGATGGGGGCCTAGCCGGCGTCCCCCTCCCCCTCAGCCTCCAGCACGTAGAAGTCGGTCTCCACCTGCTCTTCGCCGGTGACCACGCGCAACGTCGTAACGCCGACCTCGGCGGCCTCCTCGACGAGGATGTTGAGCTGGATCTGCGAGGAAGAGGCCACGTCGACCATCGTCACCGTGATCCCCGGCTCGTCGGGGAAGCTCACCGCGGAGCCGTCCCCGGGGCCGCCGTCTTCCGGCGGCTCGACGAACGACACACCGCTGCCGGTGATCACGAGCGACGCCTGCACCGCGGGTGATCCCGGTGCCGGTCGCCGCGCCTCGTCCGGTTCCACCTCGATGGTC
>JANQEF010000011.1 GCA_028278465.1 Dehalococcoidia bacterium
GTCGAGGTTCTCCACCGCTTCGACGTCCTCGATCTGCACGCACACCAGCATCTGCTCGTTCGCCCGCTTCACACACTCGGTCGTGGCGATGCCAAAGCCAAAATCAGCCATCCTGCCGCCACCAAGCCCGCGCTTACCCTCGGGGTGAAAGAGGCAAGCCTCGACAACAGCCCGCGCCTCATCAGCGGTATTCACGTGCGGCACCTGTACACCCATCACGCCGCGGTCCAGGTACTTGTTGATGACAGCCGCGTCGTTCTTCTCGGGTCGCACAAGCGGCGTGATCCCGTGCAGCTCAGCAGCCATCACCAGTGGCCCGATGTTGTCCGGTGTTATCGAGCCATGCTCCGCGTCGAGCATCACCCAGTCGAAACCGAGCTGTCCGATCATCTCGACGATGTCAGCAGAAGGGAACTGGACCGACACGCCGAACGCCGGCTTGCCGCTCTTGATCAGGCTCTTCATCCGGTTTTCTTGCACTGATGTCCCTTTCCTTGGTCGCCGGAACGATGGCTGGTCTCGCCGCAACGAAAACGCATGAAGTGCTATCTCGTTTCCACATTCACTCTCCGTTGCTGTTGACAGCGTACAGGTAGAGCCCGAAACTTCGACTTTACGTCGAGATTTTCCCACGTTGCCGCGTGCTGGAGCCTACTGGATTTCAAGAGGCCACCGGAAGCCGTGGCGGGACCATGGAGAACGACCGTGACGCTGAAGACGGAGATGAAGACCAGGCTCGCATCCCGACAGGCCAGGCTCGGGACCGAGACCGCTTTCGAGACGCTGGCCAAAGCGCGGAAGCTCGAAGCCCAGGGCAAGCACATCATCCACCTGGAGATTGGCGAGCCTGACTTCGATACGCCCGAGCATATCCGCGACGCCGCGAAGGAAGCGCTCGACAACGGATTTACCCACTACGGACCGTCGCCCGGCCAGATGGAGCTACGGGTCGCCATCGCGAAGCACCAGTCGGAGCGGCAGGGCTACGAGATCTCTCCCGAGCGCGTGATCGTCACACCGGGCGGCAAGCCGGTGATGTTCTTCACGATGATGGCGCTGATCGAGCGGGGCGACGAGGCGATCTACCCGAACCCCGGCTTCCCGATCTACGAGTCGATGATCGAGTACATGGGCGGGACAGCCGTCCCGGTACCGTTGAAAGAGGAGTTCGACTTCAGCCTCGACGTCGAGCAGCTGCGCGGGCTCGTGACCGACGCCACCAAGCTGGTCGTCGTCAACACGCCGAACAACCCGTGCGGCTCCATCATCCCGCGCGACGACCTGCAGAAGATCGCCGAGATCGCTGTCGAGCGCGACCTTGTTGTGCTCTCCGACGAGATCTACAAGGACATGTACTACGACGGCGATCACGACTCGATCACGCAGTTCCCTGACATGATCGACCGCACGATCATCCTTGACGGCTTCTCGAAGAGCTACGCGATGACTGGCTGGCGGCTCGGCTATGGCATCTTTCCGGAATGGCTCGTCGAGCCGGTTTCGAGGCTGATGACCAACAGCGTCTCCTGCACATCTGTCTTCAGCCAGATGGCGGCGATCGCAGCTCTCGAAGGACCGCAGGATTCGGTGTCCGAGATGATGGAGGAGTTTACGGCGCGGCGTGACCTGGTTGTCGAGGGACTGAACTCTTTGCCTGGTGTGACCTGCCGAGTTCCCAGAGGCGCTTTCTACGCCTTCCCGAACATCACGGGCACCGGTCTTTCCAGCAAGGAGTTTGCCGACCGTGCGCTGAGCGAGGCGGGCGTTGCGCTGCTCGCGGGAACAGCTTTCGGCGACTATGGCGACGGCTACATCCGAATCTCGTTCGCCAACTCACGTGAGAACCTGCGGGAGGGCATCGACCGGCTGCGCAGGATGCTGGTGGGCGAGTAGCCAGACCGGTCGAGCGGCGGCGCGTTCTCAGTCGAAAATCGGCCCCTTGAGCACCTTCTGGATGGCAGCCTCAGTCTCTGCGTTGTTGTCGTTCTCGATCGCCCACGCCAGCCCACCGAGTTGCCGGCCTTTCCAGTAGAGCTGTACACGGCGCAGGTCGTGATCGTCCAGCTTCCCTCCGGCGGCCCGATACGCGGCGATGAGCTTCTCAGTGAGCGCGCCACCGAAGTGGTGAGCGGCGGCGAAGTCGTGGGCCCGGTCTCCGATCTCGATGTGCGACCAGTCGAGCACGCCCGATAGATGCGCCTCGGAATCCACGAGCAGGTTCTCGTGCCAGAGGTCGTGATGGCAGACAGTCTCGGGATAGCTCGCCGTCTTGTACGAAGCGAACTCGTCCCACCACCTTTCCAGCCGATCGCAGGCGTCCCGTTCGAGCCGTTCTTTAAGCAGCGGCATCACGACCGGACGGGCGCCGAGAAGTCGTTCATGTGGATTGACTCGCGGCACTCCGGCGGCTAACGCTTCAGAAACGGGAAGCGAATGCAGTCGGACCATAAACTCCGCCAGCTCAGGGACGAAGAAACGGGCAAGCGCCGGATCGCCCGGCTCCGGAATCGTTCCAGGCAGCTTCATGTAACCCAGCGCTCCGAATGGCAGCTCGTCGCACGGCAGTATGCGCCACCTGGGGTCCGGGATGTGAGCCTGGATGTGGCGGCGCACAAACGGCAGCGCTCTCGATTCGAGTTCGAAGCCGGCAGCCGCCTCTTCGATCTTGCCGATGCGCAGCAACACGCCGGTGGCGGTCTCGACGGCCACGCTCCGAAAGCCTTCGCCGACCATCTGCAGCGGTTCTACGGGCTCGATCTCAGGAAGTAGTTTTGCCAGGACAGCGCCCAGCTTCGCTACGTCCGGCGACCAGCAGTCGAGATCGGGATTCATGGCTGCAGGTTATCGCCCGCGACACGAGAATCTGCCTGGCCGGATAACCAGTTCTGGCAGTCAGTTCTTCAGGTAGAAGGTCATCGACTGTAGTGCCAGGACCGGGTCGACGCCCTGTACACGCACATCCGGCGGAACTACAGGAGCTATCGGCGCGTAGTTCAGGATCGCCTTGATGCCGGCGCGCACCAGTTCGTTGATCACGTCCTGCGCATGCGTGGCGGGCACCGTCACGATGCCGATCTTGATGTCCCGCTCCCTGACGGTCTGCTCGAGCTCCGCCAGCTTCTGCACGCGCATCGAGCCGACCTCATGGCCTACCAGCCGCTCATCGGCATCGAAAGCGGCGACTATGCGAAAGCCCTCGGGCTGAAAACCGGGATAAGCCACAACGGCTCGGCCCAGCCTGCCGACGCCGATCAGGCCGGCGTTCCACTGCGTGTCGAGACCGAGTATCGAGCGCAGCCGCATCGCAAGGCTGCCGACGTCGTAGCCGCGTCCCTGCTTGCCGAACCGGCCGAAGTAGGAAAGGTCCTTCCTGATCTGCGCAGGCGTCATCTGCAGGTGCGCGCCGAGTTGCTCGGAGCTGATCACCTCGATGCCGGCGGAGGCGAAGTGGCTGAGCACCCGCACGTACAGCGGGAGCCGCTGCACCACGACTTCAGGTACGGCTTCAGCGTCTATAGTGTCCAGGCTGTCTTCAGATCGGACCATTGGCATTGTTCACGCGTTTGTGAAAAGTCGTTTTTTTCTATCACACACTGATCTTTGCTGCCATGAAAGTGTGATGACGATCGCGCTCCGCCAGGCTCAACTTCTACAAATCAGTGAGATGAACGGTCCCAGATGCACGTAGCTGCTGCCAGGATCAGCCTGCACCTGCCGGCCAGCCAGTCGCTAAAGGACAGGCGGCGTGTGTTGAGATCGCTGATCGACAGGACGCATGCGAAGTTCAACGCTGCGGTGGCCGAAGTTGGCGGCCAGGATACCTGGCAGGTGGCGGATCTCGGAATCAGTATCACAAGCTCGAGCGCAACGCATGCGCAGGAGAAGCTCGATCAGGTGGTCCGTTTCGTCGAGCAGTTCTCGCCTGAGGCGATCGTCACGAGTGTCGAGGCCGATGTGATCCCTTTCGAGTAGGGCCATACGGGTCGCCAACAAAAGAAAACGCCCCGAGGCCGGATTCGCCTTCGGAGCGCTCTTTTGTCGCGGTTATATAAGCCGTTAAGCGGCGGCGGTCTTCTTGGCCTTCTCGGCAGCAGCCCGACGGGCAGCCTCAGGCGAATCGACCGTGAACGCGCACTGCAAGCACTGCAGGATGCGGCCGTCCGGCGTGTTAGCCAGCTCCACATCTCCCGAGCACTTGGGGCATGCCTTCAGGTAAATCACTTCAAATCCTCTTTCTACAGACCTTCAACCTGTCCCCGCTCTATTGAGTCGAGGCTTTCGGCCGTTCAGTCTCGCTGACTTGCGACGAATCCGGTCGCTTTCGCCACTTCAACTGTCCAAACCGGGGCGGAAGCATACAGACAGTTTCCGCCAATGTCCAGCGATTTTCTGCAGGATTCGTAACGACTTTGTTACGTGCACGAAGCTGTAACTGGATCTTCCGGGTTTCTCTTCCAGTTCGATCCTGCAGTTGTGTGAACTTGCCATGCGTAAACCGTCACGTGATACTTTACACGCATCATGTCAACTATTACAATGCCAATCGTGTGATCTGTGCAGGCAGGGCAGTTCGCACAGTGTTCGACAACGATCACGATGCAGAGCAGTATGGGAAACGAACGGGGAACAGAGTCTTCGGAGCGGATCGGGACGTCCGGCGCGTGGGTGATGGCGGCAGAGTTCGACCGCATCCTCGGCGAAATTCTCTCCGCTGCTGGGCTCGGCGACGAATTTCGGCAGGCGCTCCCGGCGCCACGAGCCGAATCACGTGTGTCGAATATCGACGAACCCCGGGATACCGATGAGAGCGGCTACTCGAGCGAGCGTTACGAAGCCGTCTACGTCATCAGTGTTGCGGCCCGCCTGGCGGCGATGCATCCGAACACGCTGCGGAAGTACGACCGTGAAGGTCTCGTAAGTCCGTCCCGTTCCGAGGGCAGGCAACGGCTCTACTCGGACACCGATGTGCAGCGCCTGCAGATCGTTCGCACGCTCGCCAACCGATATGGCATCAACCTGAGCGGAGTTCGGCTCGTGATGGATCTTGTGCGGCTGGTTACCGGCGTGGTGAACCTGCTCGAGAACAGCGATGAGCTCAAAGGGAAGGCGACGGCCGAGGTTGCGGCGCGCGAGCTGCGAAAGATGCTTGCGAGCCTCGGAGCGCAGACATAGAGCACGGCTGAGGCGCATTCGCAGCGGCCAGAGGAGCGAGAAGACGGAGCATGACCAGCGACGAACAGAAATCCCCGGAAGATGCAGAGCAGTCCGGAGCCAGCGAAGAACCCGCTCCCGATGGGCCCGTGGAGAGCGACCTTGAAGAGCGTGTGGCCGAGGCCGAACGCGAGAAGGAGCAATTCAAGCGGCTTGCCCAGAGGGCACAGGCGGACCTTGTGAACTATCGCAACCGAGTCCAGAAAGAGCAGGAGTCGCTACAGGCAAGGACCGCCGAACGGGTCGCATCCCGCTTCATCGAGGTGGCCGACCAGTTCGAAAAGGCGCTGGCGCCGGAAGCCTCCGCCGGAGTGGACGAGCAGTGGGTTTCGGGAGTGAAGGCTATCTACAACAACCTGCTGAGCGTCTTGAAAGCGGAAGGATTCGAGCGCTTCGATGCTCACGGCGAGGAGTTCGACCCCAGGAAGCATGACGCGCTGCTGGCTACGCCCACGAACGACCACTCGCCGAACCACGTGATCAGGCAGCTGGCCGCCGGCTATTCGAGGCACGGCGAAGTGGTGCGGCCAGCGCAGGTGGAGATCGCGTCGGCGCCCGAGCAAGGGGACGATGAAGAGTGATCTCACTCAAACGCAGCAACAGACCAACCTATTTGACTGAACGACCGAACGACCACGACACAAAGACCACCAGCCCGCAAGAACAGGAAAAGCAATGGCAAAGGTAATCGGAATCGACCTCGGCACCACCAACTCGGCGATGGCCGTTATGCAGAGCGGCGAGCCGGAGATCATTGAGAACGCCGAAGGCCGCAGGACCACGCCGTCCGTCGTCGCCGTCAACACGAAGACAGACGAGCGGTTCGTTGGCGAACTGGCGCGACGGCAGGCGATCACGAACCACGAGAACACCGTCTACTCGGCAAAGCGCTTCATCGGCCGCCGCTTCGACGACCCCAGCGTGAAGGAGGACGCCAAGCGCGTCTCGTTCAACCTGGCAAAACTTGAAAACGGCGACGTCGGCATTTCGCTGGGCGGCAAGGACCACGCGCCGCCCGAGATCTCGGCCATGGTCCTCCGCAAGCTGAAGGAAGACGCAGAGGCCAAGCTCGGCGAGAAGGTCACGCAGGCCGTCATCACCGTCCCCGCGTACTTCAACGACGCCCAGCGAGACGCCACCAAGGTCGCGGGCCAGGTCGCCGGACTCGAGGTTCTGCGGATCATCAACGAGCCGACGGCCGCATCACTGGCGTACGGCCTCGACAAGAAGTCGGACGAGACGATCGCCGTCTACGACCTTGGCGGCGGCACCTTCGACATCACGATCCTGCAGCTTGGCGACGGCGTCTTCGAAGTGAAGTCGACCAACGGCGACACGCACCTTGGCGGTGACGACTTCGACCAGGCGATCGTCGACTACATCGCAGACGAGTTCAAGTCCGAGAACGGCATCGACCTGCGAGAGGACCCGTCAGCCCACCAGCGCGTTCGCGTTGAGGCGGAGCGGGCGAAGATCGAGCTTTCGACGGTCACCAACACTGAGATCAACCTGCCGTTCATCTCAGCGGACGCCACAGGTCCGAAGCACCTCCAGCTCACGCTCACCCGCGCAAAGCTGGAAGAGCTGACCTCGGCGCTACTCGAGCGCACCGTCGCTCCGTGCCAGTCGGCGTTGAAGGACGCCGGCATCGGCAAGGCGGACATCGACGAGATCGTCCTCGTCGGCGGGATGACCCGCATGCCGGCGGTGATCGAGAAGGTCAATCAGATCTTCGGCAAGGAGCCCAACAAGTCGATCAACCCGGACGAGGTGGTTGCGATCGGCGCCGCGATCCAGGGCGGGGTTCTGCAGGGCGAGGTCAAGGACGTTCTGCTGCTCGATGTCACGCCGCTCACGTGGGGCATCGAGACGCTTGGCGGCGTGAAGACGTCGCTGATCGAGCGCAACACCACGATCCCGGCCTCGAAGACCGAGATCTTCACGACGGCTGCCGACGGCCAGACCAGTGTGGAGATTCACGTTCTGCAGGGCGAGCGGCCCATGGCGTCGGACAACATCTCGGTCGGAAGGTTCACGCTCGACGGCATCCCGCCTGCGCAACGCGGCGTCCCGCAGGTCGAGGTCACCTTTGACATCGACGCAGACGGCATTTTGACCGTGTCTGCGAAGGACAAGGGCACGAACCGCGAGCAGCACATAACGATCACCGGCCGGTCTGGCCTTGCCGATGACGAGGTAGACCGCCTGATGAAGGAGGCGGAGGAGCACGCCGAGGAGGACAGGAAGCGCAAGGAGTCGGTGGACGCCCGCAACTCCGCCGAGAGCGCGGCGTTCCAGGCCGAGAAGATCCTGTCCGAGCACGGCGACAAGGTGGAGGAGGACGTGAAGTCGGAAGTACAGTCGCACATCGACGCCGTGAAGGATCTGTTGAAGGACGAAAACGCCGACCCCGAGCAGCTTGTCTCCGCTACGACCGAGCTGCAGACAAGCCTCCAGAAGATCGGTGAGGCGATGTACGCCGCAGACCAGGCCGCTGGAGCGACGGGCACGGCCGATGGCGACGGCGAGGCTGGTGCGGACGGCGAGGATGCCGACGACACAGTGGAAGGCGAGTTCCGCGAGGTGAAGTAGCCGGAACTCTCCTGGTAGAGAGTACGTCGAGCGGTCGGCCTGGGCCTCAGGCCGGCCGC
>JANQEF010000038.1 GCA_028278465.1 Dehalococcoidia bacterium
ACGGCGATGTCCAGCTCGGCTGATAGTCGGCGGTACGGCTCGACAGCCTTCTCATCCATCGGGTGCTCGAAGAAGTAGTAGCCGAGCCGCTCCAGCTCCCGGCCGACGTACACCGACTCCTGGTACGTGTAGACGCCCCACGGGTCCAGCATCAGCGTCATCGAGTCGCCGACCGCGTCCGCCACCGCCTCGCACACCTCGACATCGGCCTGCGGCGACGCCGGCTTCCCCGGTGTCGGTTCAAGCGTCTTCGGGTCGGCAAAGATGTAGGCGTGGACCTTGAAGGCGGTGTAGCCACGGTCCCTGCAGTCACGAGCGAGCTGTGCGTACACGTCCGGCGAGCCCAGGTTCGGCGCGGTCGATGCGTACGCTCGGACCCTGTCCCGGGCTCTGCCAAGTAGCTGTGCGACCGACTGTCCCGCTGCGCGGCCGGCGAGGTCCCATAGCGCCGAGTCGATGTTGCCGATGAGCTGCTCGGAGAAGCGGCGGTTGCCCTTCATCCACTGCCACAGCAGCTCGCGGTCGAGCGGGTCCTGGCCGAGTAGCAGCGGCTTGACGGTGTGCTCGATCTCGTCCGGTGTCGGGCCGTAGAAGTAGGAGTGAACGCCGCCGGTTGTGAAGCCTTCGACGCCTTCGTCGGTCACGATGCGGGTGACGGTCTGCACGCCGTCGTGCTGGTCACCGTCCCGGCCATAGCCCCACTTGGTGCCGTGGCTGCGGGTGGGCAGCCGGAAGCGGATCAGCTCGACATCGGTGATCTTCATTCTTGTTCTCGTTGGGGTGAGCGGTTGGCCATCGCGGAGGTGAACCGCTATCTAACGCGAGGTTGCACCACGGGTCAACCGCGACTCGGAGCGGGGGAATCCTCCCTCCCAGCTTCGGGTGCCCGCTTGCGGGCGCGAGTTAGAGGGAGGGGGCAGCGTGTTCCCTGAGCGAAGTCGAAGGGACTCCCGTACGAGAAACCTGTCTTGTCAGGGCAAGTTATGGCCGCAGAGATCCTTCGACTTCGCTGCGCTTCGCTCAGGACACACGGACGTCCCGGCTGTGCCGGGACCGGGCGCGGCAAGCAGCGCCCCTACCAAAACCGCCGCCCCTCATCGCGGTCGGGGTGGCCGCCTTCTCACGGCCTCAACCGAGTATCACCCACATAACTCCGCCCGCGATAGCCATGGAGCCGACGATGCGGTTCAGGATGGAAGGGTAGGTAATAAAGAACCCAGCATCTTTGTTTAGTTCCTCGCTCCACTCTTCGATCTGATCGGCGAAAAGGACGAACAAGAGTCCGACTGCTACCAGAGTGATTCCAAAGGCGACGTCAATGTCCATCTCTTGACAATCCGCAGGTTGGCTGAAGTGGGTGTTCTTCGCTCCCCAAGGAACCAATGGGATCGGCCGCAGCAAGCTGCGTCTCTACCAACACAAGGTGAATGCCCCCCTTCACTCCCTCCCAAGCTGGGAGGGGAATGACACCTGCGGCCGCTCCGCTAGTTCTCGCAGTCGGGGTGGCCGTCTTCCCAGCGGCTGAACTCGATATCTTCCATGCCGTCCTGGTTCACCTTCGCCATGCGAGACCGGCATTCCAGCCACATGCGACGCCACTCGTCGGCGTCTCTCAGTTCCAGCTCCGGGTTCGCCTTGCTGCGGGCCACAAAGCCCGGGAACGCCTCACGGCCCGTGTGCTGCCCGATCGGGTTGTAGCGCAGATCGAAGCTCCAGCGAATCTGGTCGCTCACATTCGGCAGCGACCCATGCACCAGCTCCTTGTTCAGCATGACGATGTCGCCGCGCTTCGTCGGCAGCGGGATCGCGTTGTCCTTGTCGAACAGGCGCTGTGGAATCTGACGGCCGCCCCTGAACTCCGGCCCGTTGCCGTCGTAGTCAAGACAGTGCGTCAGCAGTCCGTCGCCGTGGCTGAACGGGATCACACGCAGCGGACCGGCCTCGACCGGCGTGTCGGTCAGCGAGAACCAGACCGTAACCATGTCGGTCTCATCGGCGTCCTCGGTCACGACGCCGTGGTCCTGGTGCCACACAGTCGGGCCGATCACCGGCAGCCCCATGTCGTTCCTGGGCAGGAGCTTTTCCGGCGGCTTGATCCGGACGTGCTGCACCGGGTTCGAGTAGATCTCAGGCCCGATGATCTGCTCAACGGCGTCCAGCAGGCGGTCGTTGACGAAGGCGTTGAGCACGGCCGGGCCGGTCCAGAACGGCGTGTCGTCCTTCACCCCTGAGAACGGCAGGGAAAAGTCGAAATACTGCGAGTGGGCCTGGCCGGTCTCCTGGCAGATCTTGATCAGGCGCTGGTCGAATGGCAGCTCTTCGAACTTCGAGCTCGTCTCGCCCTTCTCGAACAGGTCGTTTGCCAGGTTGTCGAGAACGCCGTGGTACTCCTCGATGATCGGGTCGAGCACGGTCTCGGGGTCGAGCACTCCTTCGATCTGCACGAACCCCTGGCGTTCGAAGTCTTCCTTGATCGTCCTGCTGGCGGTAACCATCGAAGTAGCTCCGTTCTGTGGGCAATTGCCAACGAAATTGGGACGATTATAGATAAGAAGCGGCGGAATGACCTGCGGATTTCGCGGTGGTTGTCGATGGGGTGCTGGCACCTTCGTCCTGAGTGGCAGCGAAGGACCCGGGGATGGTGCGGGGCACGACGTACCTTCAAGCTCAACCTCCTCACTCGTCAGCCAGTGGCCGCTGATCCAGAGACGACCCCAGGTATGTCGCCGCACCGCCCACCAGGTCCCTCGCACCCGCTCGAGACGAAGGCCATCTTGCCCTCACGGTTCCCCAAAAAGAAACCGGGGCGCAGGCAATGCGAGTCTCCCTTTCGCATCACCCACGCCCCGGGAGGCATGTCTTCAGGCTCGGACTACGGCTTCGAAACGACGATCCTCGAGCCGTCGCTGTCTCCATCCGTATCCGAGTTCAGGCTCGGCTCGTACGGGAGCGTTGGGTGGCTGACTGTCTCAACGTCCCATGCCACTGCTCCGGTCCCCATCGGGATTCCGTCGGTCGAGACCATGCACACGCCCATCCAACCCGTGGTGCAGCTCGTTTCGCCGACCGTTCCCTGCCAGGTCCCTCTCACGGTGGCGCCCGCAACCGGGTTTCCGTCGCTGTCCGTGATCGCGATCAGCAGGTGAACCGCCCAGAACGTGCCGAGCTTCTGCGTCGTGCCGTCGAGGTCGGAAACACGCATCACCTTGACCGGCTCCGGCGTCGCAGTTGGCAACGGCTTCGGGGTCGGCGTCGGTTCCGGTGTCGAAGTCGGCAGTGGCTTCGGCGTTGCCGTGGGCAGCGGCTCTGGTGTCGCGGTAGGCAACGGTTTCGGCGTAGCTGTTGGCGCCGGTTTTGGTGTTGCAGTTGGCTCCGGGGCCGGCGCGCTGGTCGCATCGGGTCCCGACTTGAAGTTCGCCTGCACTTCGCTGTCACTGAGCGCACGGTCGAAGAATGCGACGAAATGGAACTCGCCAAGCCATCCGCGTGCACCCGTCAGCTCGTTGCCAAGCGCCAGCCGGTAGTCAGCGCTCCAGTTGCTGAGGTCTCCACCAGCGTTGCTGGAAGCCGCCAGGACGCCGTTCTTGTAGATCTTCGTCTTACCGTCTGCGGAACGGGTGAAGACCACGTGCGTCAGCTCCCTGTCGACCATGTCGCCGAACGTCACGGTCGGCGGCTCGCCGTTCGAGTCGGTTTCGGTCGTCTTCAGCCTGGCGTGGAAGTCCT
>JANQEF010000044.1 GCA_028278465.1 Dehalococcoidia bacterium
GATGTATTTGCGGGCGAGGGATTCGGGCACCAGCGTGGTGGCAGCCTCGTTCGCCTCGAGCGTAGTCCAGTCGAACTCCGCATCCAGCGTCACTTCACCGCCGCCACCGCCGTCAACAACAGGCTGCTCGGAGGAGGATTCGGGCTGATCGGGCTTGTCGTCTCGGACCGTGGTCATTACGCAGCCCTCCCGATGGGCGTGATCGTGGCACGGGCCGGAACGGTCGGCTCCCACTGCTCCCGGCAGATCCACCCGTTCTGGATGCCGATGCGGACCGCATGAGCGCGGTCACGGGCCGAGAGCTTCGCCAGGATGTTGGTCATGTGGTTCTTCACGGTCCGCTCGGAGATACCCAGCTCGAATGCGACCTCCTTATTGGCGTGGCCGGAGGCGACGAGGTCGAGGATGGTCCGCTCGCGCTCGGTCAGCGGGCACTGGGCAGAGTGCGAAGGCCCGGAGCCTCGCAGCCTGCGCTGGAACTCAGAGATCAGCCGTTTCAATAGCTCGGGCCGCTCGGCGACGTCCCGCTGGATCGGCCTCGCGCCTGCCGAGACCTCGAGTACCATCCCACGCACCTGGCGTGGAGGCGACATCCGGGAGAGAACGGCCGAGGCGCCTGCTCCAACCGCGTAGCCGACATGGCCGTCATCGAGGAGTTCGCAGATTGCGACGACCGGCACCGGCGACGTTGTGGTGGAGAGCCTGTGGAGCAGTTCGCTTGTGGCGGGCGATGGCACCGTCATGTCGACGATCGCCACTGACGGCCGCACCGTGTGCAGCTTCATCAGCGCCTGCTCGGCGGTAACTGCCCTGCTCACCTGTTCGAACCTGGGATCGGTTGCGAACTCCGGTTCGGTCTCCTTCCAGTAGCGGTCCTCGGCGTCGACTATCAGTAACCGGATGGCGGACATCGTGCGAACTCCTAAACGGCGAATTGGAACGCACGAACCGCTTTTCAGCCGGTTGCGGACAGGTCTATGCGCTCAATCACAGCTTCTGCTGCGATAGGAGCCAGTGTGACGGCGCCGTGTTGGTGAAGGGGGTTGGCAGCGGGTTGCTGAAAGTAGAGACGATGGTGCCGGAAGGTGTGGGAAAGGTGTTCAGGGTGTGACCTGAGTACGGTCCCAACGTTCTTGAGGCGGTGGCCGACTGGTCCTAAAGGGTGATTCGGCGACGCGGATGGTGGTCAAGCGTCCAGGACGAGGCGATGGGCGGCTTCTTCGCCCCAAAATCCCACCGTTCACCGCGATCACCCCGATGCCAAAGCCTGGACTCGTCTCCATAGTTCGAACAACGAGGCGCGTTCGCCGCGCTTAGCCGCCTGCGACAAGCGCGTCACGTCTCGGCTCCGTGTTCCACTGCGTGAAAGCCCCGGCTGGCACCGGTCCTCACCCGTCATGTGCGGCTGTGCGCCCGGACACAGGGCCCGTGAAAAGAGTGCGGTAGGTGACCTCTCCCATGCGCATTGAATCTTTCAACAACCGCCACCGGTGCGTTGCCCAAAGCACAGGAACCATGCTCGGGCACACACTGACAGATGTCGGCTGGGACTGACAGACAGATCACAGGTGGACCTCGTTAATGGCTTCTCAGAAAATCCTCGTAGTTGAAGACTCTGCTGACATCCGTGAAGCGCTTGAAGAGAGCATGACCGAAGAGGGTTATGCCACCCGGGCCGTTTCGGACGGCGATGAAGCGCTGAGAGTCTTCTACGAGTTCCAGCCGGACCTCGTCCTGCTCGACGTCCTGCTGCCCGGCACGACCGGCTTCGACCTGTGCGAGCGCATCAGGTCGATGTCCAACGTCCCCGTCATCATCCTCAGCGGCCTTGCAGACGAGCGCGAGAAGATCCGTGCGTTTGAGAAGGGCGCTGACGACTACGTGGTGAAGGGCACCGGCATGGGCGAGTTGCTGGCGCGAGTGCAGGCCGGGCTGCGGAGGGCCACCAACACCACGAGCCAGTCGACCGTCGACAAGTTCAGCGATGATGTGATCGAGATCGACTTCGCCCGCCGGACGGTTTCGGTGCGCGGCGAGGATGTCGATCTGACTCCAACCGAGTACAAGCTCCTTTCGATGCTGGTCCGCCAGAAGGGCCAGCCAGTGCCCGCCGAGCAGCTCCTGCACAGCGTGTGGGGCCGCGAGTACGACACTGAAGAGCTGGTGAAGTGGCACGTCGGGCACCTGCGCAAGAAGGTCGAGGAGAACGCGTCGAACCCGAAGCTGATCATCACCCGCCGCGGCTTCGGCTACGTCTACGTCGAGCAGCGCGCCAACTCCGCGGCCGCTTAATCGCCATCTGCGTTCAACCGGCAGGACTCGCTGACGACCGGTCAGCCACCTGTCCGGGCAAGTGACCTCCACCTCAGGGAGCGCCCTTGATGTCAGACGGCCCCAACAGCTTCTCCGACCTCGTCCACGGCATCGCCATGTCTGCGCAGTCTGCGGTGCAGGCGGACTGGGTCGCCGTGCTGCTCCCGTCTGAGGACGGCGAGTGGTTCGTCACTTCGGCAGACACTCGCGCCGACGCTCCATTCATCAGGTTCAAGCACAACAGCCAGGTCGGGAAGTGGCTGGAGTCGCAGGACGCGGTGCTCAGGTCGAGCGACCCGTTCCTCGATGAGCCAGCGGTGCCGTTCGATGAGTGGGACGAGGCGGTGTTCGAGGAGCATGGCGTGGCGCTGGCAGCACCGGTCCTCCGGGACGGCAACCTGGCCGGCGTGCTGCTTGCGGGCAGCGGCGTTGGCGGGAAGGCGTATCCGGTCTCGGCGCTCAACTATCTCAAGTCGCTGTCAGACATGGCCGGCTTCGCCATCGCGGGCCGCTCGCCAGACACGGCGGACAAGAAGAGCGATGGACAACCCGACGACCAGCTCTTCCGCCGGATGGCGCATGATCTGAAGGGCCCGCTGGCGACGGTGATGACCTACCTGGACCTGCTGCGCCAGAACAAGCACGGCAACCTGGACGACGGCCAGCTGCGGCGCATCGACAAGGCGAACAGGTCGGGTCGCAGGCTGCTAAGGCTGCTCAACGATTTCGTGGACTTCGCACGGATGCGCGCCGGCAATATCGGGCTGGAGCGGTCGGAGTTCGAGCTGTCGAACATGGCGGCCGAGCTGCTGACTGAGCTGGAGCCGACTCTGCACGCCCGCAACCAGATGTTGCGCTGCACACTGGCGCCGGGCAAGGTGACGATCTGGGCGGACCACTCTCGCGTCTTGCAGATCGTGTCTGTGCTGGTGTCGAACGCGTCGCGCTACTCGGCGGATGGGCTGCCGGTGGACCTGGAGATGTGGTCGGAGGGCAACCGGCTGCGGGTGCGGGTGATCGACCAGGGCTCCGGCATGAGCGATGAGCAGCTGGAGAAGGTGTTCGAGCCGTTCAACCTGGACCAGCGTTCTGGCGGCGGTGAAGGTGACCAGGCGGAGTCGGGCTCGGGGCTGGGTCTTGTGCTGGCCCGCGGGCTTGTCCGGCTGCACGGCGGCGAGTTGACGCTGAACAGCACGGTCGGCCAGGGCACGGTGGCCGAGGTAGATATGCCGGTAGTGCTGGCAGGCGACAGCACGCAAACCGAGGCGGCGTAGGGGGAACGATCAGTCCACCGCTTCACCGGCTCCTGAGGACTGCGCTGAGTTCTCTTCGGCGTCACGGATCCTTTAGTAACCGTGCACCGGCAGGGTGAACACCCCGCGCCTACGCTCCACAGGTCAGAGCAGTGCCGAGCAGGTATGCGGTAGCGACTTCAACAGCTTGCTCCCGAGTGATGCTGGACCTCTCAAGCAGGTAGTCCGCCACCGGGCCGACCGCCTCGGACTGCTCGATGAAGCCGCTTCCGTCTTGATCGAACAGGCAGATACCGGGATTCACCACCGCAACGGGATCATCGGTCGCAGTGTCACCGTCATCGTCGGTGACTTCGACAGCTACGGTGAAGTTGCCATCCGAGGTGTAGAGGTGCTCCAACACAAGCGGGCTTGATCCGGGATCCAGGTTATCAAGTGTGGCGCCGTCTCCCCAGTCGATATTGACTGAGTGGCTATCGAGTCCCGGATCGCTGAACTCACAGATGAGCGTAGATGTAGTTCCTACATTCACTGGATCGATGCTGCATGTCAGGCTCGGACTGACATTCGCCACAACCACGGCCGTCACATGGTCTGTGGAGCCGCCATCCTTGTCTTTGATCCGACCCAAGACCTCGACGGTCGCGGGGCCGTCTACGGCCAATTCAGATGGAACACCAGCTGTGGGACTCGCGCTGTCCACGATTTCGAACGTGCCGTCATTGCCGAAGTCAAAGTCGTACACAAAGCCCGTCGCAGAGTCGTCCAGTGACGGGTCTGTCTGGGCACTGAAGGAGACGTTGGCCGTAGTCCCTTCGTCTACAGGTCCGTCGTTCGTCAGCGTGGCTGTCGGTGCAACGTTGTTAACCGTGACCATAGTCTCGCCGACTCCAACGCCACCATCGTCATCGGTCACGGTAACTGTGATCGGGTAGTCGCCATTGTCTGTGTAGATATGCGTCCGGCTCAGTGGCGACGTCACAGGACCCAGATCCTCGACCCCGCTGTCGTCGCCCCAGTCGATCGTCGCCGTGTGCGTGTCGGACGATCCGGGGTCTGAAATCGTCACATCCACAGTCGCTACGCCGCCTTCGTCGATGGCGTCGCCAACGGCGGCAACCTCTGGCGCAACGTTGTTGACCGTAACTTCCGTGGTAGCAGCTTCAGATTCGGTGCCGTCATCGTCGGTCACTTTCAGCGACACCACGACCGTGGAATCACCATCGAGCGTGGATGCGTCAAACGTCGGGCTCACACCGGTTTCGTCACCCTTCGACGCGTCAACTCCGGTTTCACCGAAGACCTGATCTCCATCAAGGTCCCACGCGTACGATTCGACAGTGCCATCCGCATCGCTTGAACCGGACCCGTCGAGGATGATGGTCGAGCCCTCGTCGACCTCGTATGGCCCGTTTGGATCCGGCACTGGAACAAGGTTTGCTGATGTGGAGATCATCAGCAACGGGCCAACCTCGGCAAACTCGTTGGCCGAGCCCGAAACCGTGAACTGAGTCCCCCGCAAGAGATCTCCGACCAGGAACGTGACGGTGTGGTCTCCGGGGGCGAGCACTTCGATATCAAAGCTCCCCATCACCGCGTCTAGATCCGCGCTTAGCGCCGGCAGAGCGGCGCAGGCGAAGAAGACCCCTGCATCGTCCGGCAATGGCTCCGGCGGAATCGGCAGATTAAACGGCGCCTCGCAAGTCGTTTGGGCTACCTGAATGGCGGATGTATCGAACAGCAGTCCGACCTGGATTCCGCCCGTGTCTGCGGGCACGCCGACGCCAATCTGCGCGACGCCCGTCTCCCCGACACCAATCACAACAGAGCCGGACTCGAACTGGATCGATGAGCCGGTTGTCTGTGCCTGTAGCGGACCGCGGTGATCTCGCGTTCCCGTCCCAACCAGCGATAGCAGGACGGCGACGACTAAGCCGATTATCCTGGCCGCGTTGGCGATCGATCGACTTCGCGGGCGTTTGAAACCAGATCGTACACCGGGCAACGGGTGACTCAATTCATGCAACTCTCAAGCTGGTTCCAAACGTGAGCGACGCGCCGTGTGCACCTCATCGACGGCAGCCACAAACGACCTTTCGAGACACCGATTCGCACAGCCAACGGTTTGGAGAACCACGTACCCATGTGGCCGACTACTCGACAGCTTAAACAAACGACTCCGATTTGCGCTTAGAACAGAGTTGATCCGCTCAAACATTTGGCCATCACGACTTAACTCATACTGTCATCTTCCAAGTGCTTCGTCAGGCCGGCAGGTTTCTAACATCCAGAGGAGACTTGTCAACAATTTGCCAACAGCGAACTATCAATTTCCTGTGAATACACCAAGACCGCTGGGTCGATCATCGAACGCAGATTTGGCCGGATCGGCCGCTTCGTATTTCGATGACTACGGACGTTGTTCGACGGACTGACTGGCACTCGGATTCCAACAGGTAGCTTGGGGCTACATCGAAACGCGTAAGCGGCACACCACTCCTTACTAACCCAATCGCTCTCTGATCGGAGCGCACCGCAAGAAAGACACCAACCCTAAAGTCGGACCGAAGGTGTGTGTAGTGACAGACGTCTGCGTTCGCCTCGGCCTTGACCATTCCAGCTCCACGCCGCGAGTACGCGTTTTCGTAAACCGGCGAAACGCGTGTGCTCGATTTCACAACTATTTATGACCATGCGTCCTCTGTGGAGCAGAATCGTGCTATATTCCCGCGCCTGCTTATGGAGTCGGATTGATCAATACCGACAGTTCAGCCAGTAGTCGGACTAGTTGCGCGGGCAGGAAATGGGACGGACCGACTCACATAGTTTGTCGGCGTGGCGAGCGGTGCTCCTGCTGATCGCACTGGCTGCTGCGACAGGCGGCTTTCTCAGCCAGGATGCCGAAGCCCAATCTACGGGCTCGATCACTCGTTCAGTCCTGACCACGTCTGTCGCTCCGGGCGATCTTGTAACAGTCACTCTTACACCAACGGGAATCAGTGACTTCTATGCGGCACGCGAAAACCTGGGTGTGTTGCGCCTGGTAGAGCACGATGCAGACGTCCTCGACGACGGCGCGTTCATAAACATCACCAACTCGCCCATCGCCTACGTCGTGGAGATACCTGTCGGCGCCAGTCCGGGCCAGCAGTTCGCAATCTCCGGCGATTTCTGGGAAGACCCCGGGGCCGAGTCAGCGGTCGATCCCGTCGAGACGGTGCTGACAGTC
>JANQEF010000079.1 GCA_028278465.1 Dehalococcoidia bacterium
TCGCCCATCAGGTCGCTGAAGACTCGGTCGGCGTGCATTGCGTCTTCGACGGTGACCTGCAGGACAGTACGTGCCTGCGGGTCCATCGTCGTGTCCCAAAGCTGCGTCGGGTTCATCTCGCCGAGACCCTTGTAGCGCTGCACATTGACGCCCGACCGGTCCGAGTTCGACTCCAGCGCCTGCGGCAACTCCGCCCACGGCACGTCCTCAGCGACCACGTTGTCGCTCTTCGTCACCGTCAGCGATCCGGCACGCACGATGTGTCCAACCTGCTCGTACAGCCTACGAGCACGTCGCAACGACGGGTGCTCGTAGATCTCCCTGGTAACCGTGAAGCCCTCGATCTCGTACGTCGGCTCCTCCGGCTCCACTTCCTCGGTCTCATCACTGGTGTCAGCGCCATCGAGCACAACATCATCCTCGGCGAAAAGGTCTGCCTGGATGGGCCGCGGGGGCCGGAAGTCCAGCGCCTGGTACTCCGGGTTCTCCAACAACTCGAAGAACACCTTCTCAGGCACTCCGAGCACGTCGGTGATCGCCACGGCCTCCGCGAAGTCACGCACAGCCGAAAGCGTCGGCCCGATCTTCGAACCCTTCACCTCGATCGCCGCGTCACTCTTTGCCGTTACCACCATGTCGCCGTAGACACGCTCGGCCAGCCACTCATCCAGTTCGCCGTCGGAGTAGAGCCACTTGCTCGAGCGTCCCTTCGACGCCTTGAACAGCGGCGGCTGGGCGATGTACAGGTGTCCGTCGCCGATCAGCTGCGGCATGTTGCGGTAGAAGAAGGTCAGCAGCAGCGTGCGGATGTGCGCGCCGTCGACATCAGCGTCGGTCATGATGATGACGCGGTGGTAGCGCAGGCGGTCCGGGTCGTAGTCCTCGCCGAGCCCGGCGCCGGTCGCCGTGATCAGCGCCGCGATCTCATCGTGCGCCAGCATCTTTTCCGGCCGGGCCTTTTCGACATTCAGGATCTTGCCTTTGAGCGGCAGAATCGCCTGGAACTGCCTGTCACGGCCCTGCTTGGCCGAGCCGCCGGCCGACTCACCCTCAACGATGTACAGCTCGCTCTTGCGCGGGTCACGCTCGGCGCAGTCAGCCAGCTTGCCCGGCAGAGAGCCGCCGTCCATGGCGTTCTTGCGAATCACCAGGTCGCGGGCCTTCTTCGCAGCCTCACGGGCACGCGCAGCCGTCAGCGCCTTATCGAGAATCCGCTTCGCGTCGTCGGGGTTGTCCTCAAGGAACTCGGAGAGCGACCGCCCGACGATCTGCTCCACCGCGCCCTTGACCTCAGGGTTGCCGAGGCGACCCTTTGTCTGCCCCTCGAACTGCGGGTCCTTCACCTTCACGCTGACAACCGACAGCAGCCCTTCACGCACGTCGTCACCGGACAGTGAGGAGACGTCCTCCTTGCCGGTGCCGAACGCGTTGCTCTTGCGACCTAGGTCATTGATGACGCGGGTGAGCGCCGACCTGAAGCCTGTGACGTGCGAGCCACCGTCCGCCGTGCGGATCACGTTGGCGAACGAGAGGCAGTTCTCAACAAACGTCTCGTTGTACTGCAGCGCAACCTCGACGACTATGTCGTCGACAGTCTCGCTGGCGTACATGATGTTCGGGTGGATCGGGTTGCGGCGCCTGTTCAGCGAGCGCACGAAGCTCTGCACACCGCCGTCGAAGAAGAAGGTGATGTCGTTGCGGGGCCAGAGCTCTTCCTCGTGCCACTCCGAGCGCAGGTGGATCTGCAACCCCTGGTTGAGATACGCCATCTCACGGAACCGGTTAGAGATCTGGTCCCAGTCGTACGTAACCTCGGGGAAAACCTCCGGATCGGGCATCCACGAGACTGTCGTGCCGGTGCCCGGAATGTCCTCGTCTGTCTGCGGCCGGACCTCCATCTCGCCGATCGTCTTGCCGCGTTCGTAGCGCTGCGTGTGCACCTTTTTGTCACGCCGAACCTCGACGATGGTCCACTCAGACAGAGCGTTGACCACTGACGCTCCGACGCCGTGCAGGCCACCCGAGACCTGGTAACCCTTGCCGCCGAACTTTCCGCCGGCATGCAGGGTTGTCATCACCGTCTCGAGGGCCGACTTTCCGGTGCGTGCGTGCACATCGACCGGGATGCCGCGGCCGTCGTCCGAGACCATGACCGAGCCGTCCTTGTTGATCACGACCTCCACACCGGTCGCGAAGCCCGCCATGGCCTCGTCAACTGAGTTGTCGACAATCTCACGGACAAGTTGGAAGACGCCCTCCGGCCCGGTGGTGCCGATGTACATGCCGGGGCGCTTGCGGACCGCCTCCAGCCCCTCCATCACGGTGATGTCTGAGGCGTTGTAGTTGGACGACCCGCGGTGGCTCGCCGGCGACGCTTTCTTCTTAGCTGTGGTCATGCTTTTCCGTTTCGCTCGCTGCGCCTGCGATCTGGGCCGCGCGCAGCGAGTTGTTATGGGTTTCGGAGCTTTTTCGAGGGGTCTGGCCGGGGCGTTCTGCCTTCGCCTGGTTGTTGAGCTGACCGGTCGCCGTTTTAGCGTCGTGGCTCCGGTTCTCAGGCGTGCGTGTTTCGGCCGTTGTTCCGTCCTCGCACGCGTGCGCGAGCCTTATTACCTCTCGTAACTAACAATTCTACCATCGCCCAAGTTTGACTCCAACTTGAGAATGGACGTTTTTGGGCGTGTTTCAGCAAGTTTGAAGTCAACGCGCGTTAACGTGTTGGTTTGGTGGACGTTTGTCATCTCGACCAGAGGGAGAGATCTGACCATGCAACGCGAAAACACTTCAGAGATTCCGGATCAAGTCCGGAATGACAGCTCGCCACACTTCGACGGACTCTGGGTGGCCGAGGTCGCTTTACCGTACCGCCTGCGGCGTCACCGGGCGCAGCAAGCGGCGCCCCTACCAAACTTGTCGCCACAAACCCCATCCACCCGTGCATTTCCTTCGTGCGGGGCTATAATCCGCCGCGCCGGGCGGTTATCGCCCGTCAACATAGCCGTCAATCCGTCTCAATCACCGACCCGCTCATAAAACCCTTCACAGCAAACACGGAGCCGCACACTTGGACATCTCAAACGAAACGCTGATGCTCATGCTTCGCCGCATGTGGATCATCCGACACTTCGAACTGAAGGTGATGGAGGTCCACGGCGCCGGCGAGTTCACGGGCGGCGCGCACCCATACATCGGCGAGGAGGCGGTCGCCGTCGGCGCCTGCGCTGCGCTCAAGCCCACCGACTACATCGCAGGCAACCACCGCTCGCACGGACACCCGCTCGCCAAGGGCGGCAGCATGAAGGGTGCCATGGCCGAGCTCTACGGGCGTGTCGACGGCTACTGCAAGGGCAAGGGCGGCTCGATGCACCTTGCCGATTTCTCGATCGGCATTCTTGGCGAGTCCGGCATCGTGGCGTCGTCAGTTCCGGTGGCGACCGGAGCGGCGCTCGCGGCTCACATCAAGGGCGAAGACTTCGTGTCGCTGGTGTTCTTCGGAGACGGAGCATCGAACCAGGGCGCATGCCACGAGTCGATGAACCTGGCGGCGCTGTGGAAGCTGCCGGTCATCTTCCTCTGCGAGAACAACCAGTTCGCCGTAACCACCTCGTACCACGACTCGGTGGCCGTCGAGCACATCTCAGACCGAGCGTCGGCATACAACATGCCGGGCGTGCTGGTGGACGGCCAGGACGCCATCGCCATGTACGAGGCGACGTCGCAGGCGGTCGCGAGGGCGCGTGCGGGCGAGGGACCGACGCTGATCGAAGGCCTGACGTTCCGCTACGAGGAGCACTCGCTGGGGCTGGGACGGGTCCGTAGGGGCGAGTACCGCACCGAGGAGGAGATCGAGGAGTGGCGGAAGCGGGACCCGATCGTGATTCACACCGAGCGGCTGATCGCACAGGGCATCGCAACGGCGGAGGAGTGCGAGGCGATCAGCGAGGAGATCAAGCAGGAGGTCGAGGAGGCTGTGGAGTTCGCTCGCAACAGCCCGTTCCCCGAACCTGCAGACCTGTTCGACGATATGTGGGCCGACCCGATCCCGGCTCCGTAACCAAATTACGCGGGAGACATGTGTTCCCTGAGTGGAGCGTAAGCGAAGTCGAAGGGCCTCTTGAGAAGTCAATTCGTCCTGCCAGGACAAGCCTCCACACCAGAGATCCTTCGACTGCGCTCAGGAAATACATGAATCGGCCCTTCGACAGGCCCAGGACGGCGGTTCAGGACCGCGGATAGCCAGCAAGCGACCACTCACAGCCAGAGGAAACCGGAACACAACATGGCGCAGACCGTATTTGTAGAGGCGATCAACCAGGCGCTCATCGAGGAGATGGAGCGTGACGAGAGCGTCTTCATCATGGGCGAGGACATCCGGCGCGCAGTTTATGGCGCGACCGCCGAGCTGTTGGACCGGTTCGGCGAAAAGCGGGTGCTCGACACGCCGCTGTCCGAAAACGGCTTCTTCGGCGCCGCCATCGGGTCATCGCTCGTCGGCATGCGGCCGGTCGTCGAAACGCTCACCAGCTTCATGTGGGTCGCCATGGACCAGCTCATCAGCCAGGCCGCCAAGATGCGCTACATGTTCGGCGGGCAGGCCACGCTGCCGGTGGTGTTCAGGGCGACGATGTTCTACGGCGGCGGATCGGCGGCGCACCACTCGGACCGCAGCTACCCGATGTTCATGAACATGCCCGGCCTCAAGATCATCGTGCCTTCCAACCCGGCCGACATGAAGGGGCTGCTCAAGCAGTCGATCAGGGACAACGACCCGTGCATCGTCTTCGAAGACGGCACGCTGTTCGGCTCACGAGGAGAGGTGCCCGACAGCCTTGAACCGATCCCGTTCGGGCAGGCACGGACAGCGCGCGAGGGTTCGGACGTGACGGTCGTGGCGATAGCTGGCGGCGTTGGACAGGCAGAGCAGGCCGCGGACGAGCTGGCGAACGAGGGCGTTTCGGTAGAGGTGATCGACCCGCGCACGCTGGTCCCGCTCGACAAGCAGGCGGTGCTGGACTCTGTGGAAAAGACCGGGCGGCTGGTGGTCGTCGACCCGGCGCACAAGGTGTGCAGCGCGGGCAGCGAGATCGCTTCGATCGTGGCGGAAGAGGGTTTCTGGTCTTTGCAGGCGCCGATCCAGAAGGTGGCGGCCGAGCAGGTGCACATCCCGTTCACCCCGGCGCTCGAGCCGCTAGTCTACCCGAGCAAAGACAAGATCATTAACGCCGTACGAACCACGCTGGAGTAGGCGCTGACTAAGCGCCCGCTTCGGCGGTCTGTGCCAGGTTCAGCCGGTATCCGACGCCACGTTCGTTTTCAATTGGATCAAAGTCAGGCTCGATAGCCGCAAACTTCGCCCTTATACGCTGTACGTGGACCTTCAAATACTCGGTCTCGTCGATGTACTCACGGCCCCATACCTTCGCCAGCAGCGTTTTACGCTGTACGACCTTCGGATGGTTCTTCGTGAGGTGGTAGAGCAGGTTGTACTCGATCGGCGTTAGCGAAACCTTCTCGCCGTTGTAGAAGACGGTGTGGCCTGCGAAGTCGAAGCGGAACAGGCCTTCCTCGAACGCATCCTCGTCAACGCCCAGCGTGCCGACAGCTGCACGACGCATCACCGCTCTTATGCGAGCCAGCAGCTCAAGGTGGCTGAACGGCTTCGTGATGTAGTCGTCAGCACCCGTTTCGAGCCCCTTCACCATGTCCAGTTCGCTGTCGCGCGCCGTCAGCATGATGATCGGCGCATCGGTCACCTCGCGCAGCCTGCTGCACACCTCGAGTCCGCTCATGTCGGGCAGGCCGATGTCCAGGATCACGGCATCAGGCTTCTCCGCCTCGAACTGCACCAGCGCCGAGGCGCCGTCAGGAGCCTGGAACAGCTCAACCTCGGGCCACCGCAAGGCGAAGCAGATGCCGACCGCTTCGATGATGTCCGGGTCGTCGTCTACCGCGAGAACCTTCAATTCAGATCTTTTCCGCTCTGCCCGTTTGGTCCATTCGTGCCGACGCTAACCAGCGGCAGCGAGAACTCGAACTCAGCGCCGCTCTCGGACCCGCTGCGCACCCACATGCCGCCGCCATGCAGCTTCACAAGGCCGAGCGCTATCGCCAGTCCG
>JANQEF010000087.1 GCA_028278465.1 Dehalococcoidia bacterium
CGTGCCGAATATCAGGCCGATCGCCACGGCCGAAAACGGGTTCTTCCGGAGCCAACTCCACCCCCAGCGATCGGTCGATGCGAACAGGTTGAACGCCGCTGCCAACCCGACGATCACGAACGGTATCGAGATCACGTGCGGGTGCAGGTCGCCAAGGATGAAGCTGAACGCCGGGAACTCCTGGATCGTGAAGTCGAGCCCGACTCCCGCCTCGTTGAAGGTGTTGATGACGCGCGACGCACGGAACCACCACCAGAACTGCTCGGGCCGCCAGTTCCCGGTGTCCGGGTTCCGGGACAGGCCGTCGATAGAGAGCCATTCGTAGAAACCTGCGGAGCCCATGCCGAGGTGCGCTGCGAGCTCCCACCAGCCGGCCAGACTGGCGATCATCAGCAGGATCACGGATGCGCCGATACCGGAGAGCGCGGCGCTGCGGACCGAACCTCCGTCGCGGCTCACCATGCTGTAGACGAGCGAGAACATGGCGCCGGCGGACATGGCTGCGAGGAGCGCTAGCGAGAGGTTGAAGGCCTTCGCGGTGGGAACGGAGCCGAGCGTTGTGATGCCGCCGAGGTTCCAGTAGCCGCCGTAGTAGTAGGCGACGGTCTCGCCGGAGAGCCACGGGTCGCCGGGCGGCGCTGAGTCTGCGCTCACCGCGGCGTTGAGCATCAGGATCTCCATGGGCTTCTCGGTGTTGGCGATGTTCGGGTCGTTGGCCCGCATCAGCGCAAACAGGGCGAAGAAGACGAGGAAGACGATCTGCGATGCCGCCAGCACGTACCACTTCTCTCGCCACAGCTTTCGCAGCTCGGGAACGTGGTTGCGGATGGCGAAGACGCCGCCCGCCCCGACCAGCAGGACGATGAGCCACCAGGCCCATGTGCTGTTGGGCAGGATGCTTATGTAGCTCAGGAGCCAAGCGAGGGTGCTGACGACGAGCATGCCGGCGGGGATGGCGAGGCCGAAGCCGCGGTCTGCGAGGCGCGGGAAGGCGCGGAAGACGAACGGGAACGCCGCCAGCCCGATGAGCTCGGCGGAGATCAGCCAGAGAACAAGATCAGCCATCTGCTTCTATGGAGAATCGGCGAAGAACGTCGGTAGAGAGGATTCACTTCGTCCCGAGCCACGAGTGCCGCTTGCGGGCGCGGGACTCTGGTAGGCGGGGCGACCCACCGCAACCTGGCTTTGCATCAATGGAAGGTCGTCGCTTCCGCGAAACACTGAACCTGCGGTACGTCGGGCCCAACCCCTCATCCGGGTCCTTCACTGCCGTTCAGGACGAAGGGACGAGCAAAAACACCAACCCTCAACATAACTGGGTTACGAGCGGTTAAGAAGCGATGGACTCCGGCAGAATCGTGTCGGCAAACCCCGCTGGGTCAAACTCCGAGAAGTCATCCGCCTTCTCACCCGTTCCGGCGAACCATACCGGAAGTCCCAGTTCGCCCGCGATCGCCAGCGCGATGCCGCCTTTTGCCGTGCTGTCGAGCTTCGTCAGCATCACGCCGTCACACTTCACCGCCTCGGTGAAGGCTCGCGCCTGCGAAAGGCCGTTCTGGCCGGTATTGCCGTCGATCACCAGCAGTACCTTCACGATAAAACCTTCGCCCTCGCGATCGATGATCCCCCGCACCTTTTTCAGCTCCTGCATCAGGTTGTGCTTCGTCTGGAGGCGGCCGGCTGTGTCGACGATCACGAGGTCGACGTTGCGGGCTTTCGCCGCGGACATGGCGTCGAAAGTGACCGCTCCGGGGTCGCCGCCGGCATTCTGTGCGATGACCGGCACGCCCAGTCGATCTCCCCAGATCTTGATCTGCTCGATAGCGCCGGCGCGGAAGGTGTCGGCCGCCGCCAGCAGCACGCTCCGGCCCTCGCTCTTCGCAGACTGCGCGATCTTGGCGATGCTGGTCGTCTTGCCGACGCCGTTCACGCCGACGACCAGCAGCACTGTCTTAGTGCTGTCAGGCAGCGGGTCGTCCTCGGCGATCTCGTTGAAGGTGGTGACGATGCGGTCGTGCAGCGCCTCTCGCACCTGCTCGCTTTCCTTCCAGCCGTTCTCCTCCGCCAGTTCCTGCAGCCGTTCGACGATCTCCATCGAGGTCTGCACGCCGACGTCGGAGACTATCAGCGCTTCTTCGAGCTCCTCCCAGAAGTCGTCGTCTATGCCGCCGCGGCCGAATATGCCGCCGAAGGCGCGCTTCCACGCCGAGCCGGTCTTCTGCGAGCTCTCTTCAGTCTTCTCTTTACGCTTCAACCGGCCGAACATGCGGGTTCCTCGGGTGGACCTGGTTACCGGGCGACGTTCACGGCTCAATCGCGAATGAGCCGCGGAAAAATGGTACAGCCTCTTCATGGATCGAACTGGATGGATTCCACCATGTCATTCCGGACTTGATCCGGAATCTCTATGGTGTCTGAGCGTCGACAGGTCAGATCTCTCTGTTCGGGCGAGATGACAAATGGCCCATCGCCTCGCTCCGATCCACCGTCTACGCCAGCTCTTCGGCCGCCTCTATCGCTGCGGCCCGTTCGGCGTCGACCTTTCGGCCAGCCGTGCCGGTTCCCAGCACATCGCCGTCGATCAGCACCTCAACCGTGAACTCGGGCGCGTTGTCCGGTCCGCTGATGTGCACGACGCGGTAGTGAGGCGGCAGCTTGCCGCGTGACTGCAGCAGCTCCTGCAGCCTCGACTTCGGATCCTTCGGCGTCTCAGCAGCCACGATCTCGTCGAGCTCCGGCGCCAACCACTCCAGCACCAGCTCCCAGGCCGCGCTAAGACCGCGGTCCAACACCACGGCTCCGACCAGCGCCTCGAAGCCGTTTGCAAGGTTGGACGAGCGTTCCGCGCCGCCGCTCGCCAGCTCGCCTCGGCCCATCACCAGCAGATCGCCCATGCCGAGCCGCCGAGCAGCCTTTTCCAGTGTTTCCCTGCGCACCGCCTCGGCGCGGCGCACAGTGAGGTCGCCCTCGGGTAGCTCGGGCAGTTTCTCGTAGAAGTAGCGGGCGACGATGTAGTTGAGGGCGCTATCGCCGAGGAATTCGAGCCGCTCGTTCGATTCGCCGGATTCAGCCGGGTTTTCGTTCAGGTACGACTGGTGGGTGAGTGCGACGCAGAGGAGGCGGATGTCTTTGAAGGTGACGCCGAGGCGGGATTGGGCGTCCCGCAGGGCGTCGTGGTCTGGAGGCGTTGAGGGCATGGATGTGGACGGGATGTGAGCGCAGGCAGGCCGCTGCGCGGTCACATCATAAGGAAGAGGTGGAGAGGGTGCGATTCACCTGTCACCGTCGTCCCGAGCTAGAGCGAGGGACCCGGTGGGTGGGGCGACCCACCTGCAACTCGTCTCCGGATCAGCTTCGAGCTCACATCCGTTGCCCGATTGTGAAGTGAGGGCCTGACGGTGTGTTGAGCCCCACACCTCGTCCGGGTCCTTCACTGCCGTTCAGGACGAAGGGTCCCAGCCACCCTCTGACCCCTTCCCTGCGAGGAAGGGAGGACGCCTAATCCCTTGCGCCCCTGGGCCATGGCGGCTGCGGGCGCTTGATCTCGCCGAAGTACCTTGCGCCTCGCATCACGCCCATCAGGTGCTCGAACGCGCTCATCGTGTCCTCTTCCGGCGGCGTGTACGTCTTGACGAACGACGCCGAGCCGTCTTCGAACACGAACGTCGGCGTGCCGAAAACGCCCTGCGAAACCGCATCCTCGTGATCCCGTCCGATCTCCGCAAGCGTCTCCGGGTCGTCGATCACCTCGATGAAGCGTTCGAGGTCGATGAGCTCAGGCCCGATCCTGCGTGCGACCTCGATCACGGCCTCTCGGGACCGGATGTCCTCACGCTCGACATGCTTGAGCTCAAGGATCGTCTCCATGTATGCGCCATGGGCCTCTTCGCCCTGGCGTCGGGCTGCGATGCCGCCCCGCAGAGGCCACAGGCCGCGGGAGACGTAGTCTGCGTCCTGCTCCCACGCCTTCCAGTCGTCGCCTTCCTTCGAGTTCACCTGCTCCAGCGCAAAGCTGCGCCATGTGATCTGGAGGTCGTCGCCCATCTCCCGCTTCACCCGGGCCAGCCAAATGCCGGCCTGCCGCACCCACGGTCAGGTGTAGTCGATGAATATCTGCAGCTTGACGGGTGTTGCGACTGCCATCGAGGTCTCCGGTCAGGTTGGGTCAGCGTGCGAGGCGTGGGGTTCGCCGCGGCGTGTTCGTCCCTCGTTCAGGTGCGAGTTTAGCAACATCCTCCCTCCCAGCTTGGGAGGGAGTTAGAGGGAGGGTCGTTGGTTTCCTGCGCGACGGGTAACCGCTTGTGGGTGAGGGCCTCTTGAGGAGCCAACCCGTCCTGTCAAGGCGAGTCTCCGCGCAAGAGATCCTTCGACTTCGTTTCACTTCGCTCAGGAAACACGAACGTGACGCCTTCGGCATTACCGGGCGCGGCAAGCGGCGCCCCTACCAGACGCGACTCTAAATCCCGATCATCATTCGTTCCGGGTCTTCGATCATCTCCTTGACCTTGACCAGGAACTGCACCGAGTCAGCGCCTTCCACAACCCGGTGGTCGTACGTCACCGCCAGGTACATCATCGGTCGCGGCACGACCTGTCCATCCACCACCATCGGCCGCTCCTTGATGGCATGCATGCCGAGGATCGCCACCTGTGGTGGGTTCAGGATGGGCGTCGAGAACATCGAGCCGAAGACGCCGCCGTTGGTGATAGTGAAGGTGGCGCCGCGCAGCTCCTCGATGGTGATCTTCTTGTCGCGTGCCCGCGTTGCCAGGTCGCGGATCTCCGCCTCGATCTCGGCGAAGCTCTTGCGATCGGCGTCGCGGACGACCGGCACTACAAGGCCATCATCCGTAGAGACGGCGATGCCGATGTCGTAGTAGTTCTTGTAGACCAGCTCTTCGCCCTGCAGCTCCGAGTTGACGACCCACTGGAACTTCAGACCCTCGACGACCGCCTTTACGAAGAACGACATGAAGCCGAGGCTCACGCCGTAGCTCTCCTTGAACGAGTCTCGGTACTTCTTGCGAAGGGCGATGATGTTCGTCATGTCCGCTTCGTTGTAGGTCGTCGTCATCACGGCATCGCGCTGCACCTCGGACATGCGCTGCGCAATGGTCAGGCGACGACGTGAGAGCCTTACACGCTCTTCTGAGCGGTCGCCGGACGGAGCCGGCGCGATTGCGGCGATCACGGGAGCCGGAGCAGGGGTTGGGGCGGGCTCGGCTGGCGGCGCAGACGTCGCTGATTCGACGTCTTCCTTGGTGATCTTGCCGTCTCGGCCTGTGCCGGTGATGGATGCGAGGTCTATGCCGGCCGATTCGGCGAGGCGTCTTGCGACCGGCGTAGCGTCCGGTGCTGCCTGCGCTGCGGCTGGCGCAGGAGCCGCCTCGGCCTTCGCTGATGCGCCGTTCGAAGACGCCGTCGCGGGCTCGGCCACGGCCTCTTTTGCTTCCGCCGCAGGCTGTTCTGCCGGAACTGCGCCTTCGTCGATCGCCCCGAGCACGTCGCCGACGCCAACGGTTGCACCCTCTTCGGCGACTACCTTCTCCAGCACTCCGGCGGCCTCGGCGGTTACTTCCATATTGACCTTGTCGGTCTCCAACTCCAGGACGACCTCGCCGACGGCGACGGCATCGCCGACCGACTTCAGCCACGTCCCGACGGTCGCTTCGACCACCGATTCCGCCATCTGCGGGACCTTTATTTCGACGGACACTTCGTCATTCCCCTTGCTCGGTCCAGACCTGGCCATCGAGATGGCCGTTTCCATTACTCACTACATCCTGTCAGCCAACGCACTGCCGAACAGGCATGCCAGTTACACGAACGCTGAAACCGGCTCCTCGGTTCCCAGCGTCACCTTCACCAAATGCTCTTGCTGCATCTTGTGCAGCCAGTTCGAGCCCTCGGCCGGGCTTGGCGTCGCCGGCCTGCCGACATATTGCAGCTTCGCATCTTCAGGCAAAGACCGCATGAGCCTGGGCCGCACGAACGACCACGCGCCGCGGTTCTGCGGCTCTTCCTGCAGCCAGATGAACTCCGACGCGTTCGGCAGCTTCTTCAACTCGCGGTCGATGTGCTGTGCCGGATATGGATACAGCTCCTCGAACCTGATCACCGAGATACCGCAGGACTCCTCGAAGTCCGGGTGGCCGACCAGGTCGACAAACACCTTGCCGGTGCAGAAGACGACTTTGGTGACCTCGTCGAGCTTCGTTCCCGGCTTCTGGTAGCGGATCACGGGCCGGAAACCACCCGAGCTGAGCTGCTTCGCCTTTGCCGCCGCCAGCGGGTGTCGCAGCAGGCTCTTGCCGGTCATCACCACCAGCGGGATCGGGTCTTCAAGCAGCATCGCCGCCTGCGACCTGAGCAGGTGGAAGTACTGCGCCGCGGTCGTCGGGTACGCGATGCGCATGTTGTTTTTGGCCGCCAGCGCCAGGAACCGTTCGATATGTGCGTGCGAGTGGTTCGGTCCCTGCCCTTCGTAGCCGTGGGGCAGCAGCAGCACCAGCCCTGATGCCTGGTCCCACTTGTCCCGTGCCGAGACCACCAGCTCATCCACCACGCTCTGGGCGTTGTTGACGAAATCACCGAACTGCGCTTCCCAGATCACCAGCGACTCGGAGGACATCACGCTGTAGCCCTGCTCGAAGCCGACCGTGGCCACCTCGGACAGCGGGCTGTTGTTGATCCAGAAGCGGGACTTGCCGAAGCCGTCGAGCGCCACCCATGGCTCGCCTGTCTCGTAGTCGAAGAGAGCCGCGTGGCGATGGCTGAAGGTGCCCCGCCGCACATCCTGCCCTGTCAGCCGCACATCGTTGCCGTCGCTCAGGATCGAGCCCAGCGCCAGCGCCTCTGCGTGGCCCCAGTCGATCGTCCCACCGTCTTCAAGCCCGCCAAGCCTGCGCTTCAGGAGGCGCGCCACTGTTGGATGCGGCGTGAAGCCCTCCGGCGGCGAGTTGATGTGCTCATTGATCGCTTGCAGCCGGTCTTCTTCCACAGCAGAGTCGGCGTGTTCGAGGCCGTGGAAGCGACCGCGGCTCAGGCCGAGGTCCGGCGGCGCGGCCGGCTTGTCTGCGAGCTCGGAGTCAACCTTGGTCTTGATCGCCTGCAGCGCCGCCGTGTGCGCGATCG
>JANQEF010000113.1 GCA_028278465.1 Dehalococcoidia bacterium
CCGCTGGCCGCCGCTCGTTACCGCCGGCCACTGCCGGTGGTCGAGATCGCCGCGGCGATGGGACTGCACACCTGGGTGGTGGACCGGCCAGGACAGATCCAGGGGGCCGTACGCGAGGCGCTGATCCAGCGGGCACCAGCGCTGATCGAGGTGCTGGTGGACCCGGAGATCCCGCCGCCGCTGGCCGAGCGGGCCCGCTCGGTGGCGGGTTTCATCGAGAGGTGAGCATGGGCAATCGCGACAGGCAATCAGGTTTCCATGGCCCGGTCGAAGAGGCGAAGTGGCCAGATAGGATCAGGGCACACGCCGTAACAGCAGGCATCAGACCCCGTCTACACGGCTATGACGTGGAGTCAGACCTAGCCCACCACTACGACCACAGCGAGCTGACACTGCTCGCGCTCACCGGGGAGCTCCCCTCGGAACTCGCGGCCCGCGCCTTCGAAGTCGCGCTGTGCTTCCTGGCACCGGCGCCCGTTTCCGAGCCGCCTGCTCACGCGGCCGTCCTCTCTCGAATGAGCGGCGCAACGCCCGCTGGCGTATTGAGCACCGGGCTGGTCGCACTGGCCGAGCAAGCCCAGTTTCTCGTGGCGGAGCATCGCGAGTTGCTCTCCGCGACAGATGATGCGTCCGTCGCGGCGCCTGAGCCGCTCTCGCCCCGATCCGACGAAGAGAGGCAAGCAGTGGCACGGCTCAAATCAGCGCTTCAATCACGCGGCGTTCGGATTCCCGTCCTCGACCAGAACATCACGCTTATCGGCGCCATCCTGTCGACGCTGAGCTATTGTGGCCTTCAAACGCAAGAGCAACAAATCGCAGTGATCATTCAGGCGCGTATCGCCTGCGTGTGTCGCGAGGCGTTCTCCGTCGCGCCAGGGAGCTTTCGCGACTACCCGATCGACCTGCCACCCTACGAATACGAGGAACGATGACGAACGGCGAGAAGTTAGAGTCAATACCAACGCTGATCTCGCATGCCCACGATGGCGACTACACGTGTTTCGGCTGGAGTGTGAGCAGGGAACTCGCGGGCAGCGAGACTGTCGCTAGCATGATGGGCCTGTCACTTTCAGGTCGCAGGCTCGCAGCTGAGGATCATCAGATCCTCGAAGACCTCTCGGTCGTTCTCACCTACGCTGATCCTCGCATCTGGCCGTGCAAGGTGACGCGCCTTGTGGCAAGCTACGGCCGCGTTCTCCCCGCGGTCGTTGCCGGCAATCTATGCCTCGAAGGAGATCTGATCGGCCCGTGGACCACCAAGTATGCCGCCTCCAACCTCGTCGAGGTGTTCAGCGCGGTTCTTGAAAACGTCGATGACCTCGAGAGCATCGAAGCCGAAACAATCTCGCTCCTCGAGCAGAAGCGGCGTCTGGTTGGCTACGGCGTTCCATTCCGTGAGACCGATCAGCGACTGACCGCTCTCGCAGCCCGCGTTCGCGCGCGCAATCGCGACAGAAGGCCCTACTGGAGGCTGCAGGAAGCAATGTCTAACACTCTCAGACAGGCCCGGGGTTTGGAGCCGAACCTCGGCATCGGAGTCGCTGCCGTCTGCCTTGATCTGGGTTTTACGCCCGAGGAGATCTCACCCCTGGTGGTAGCGCTGAACCAGAACGTATTTTTCTCCAACGCCTACGAGGGCGCAAAGTCCCCGCCCTCCGTCCTCCGTCGGCTTCCAGCAAGAACTGTAGAGTACCTGGGCGCCGCCGCCCGCACCAGCCCACGCTTTCAGGCGGCCGCGAATCCACCATCGCGAAAGACAGAGCAATGAACACACCTGCACCGAGGGCGACAGCATTCGAGCAGATCGCAGGATACGTACGCCCCGCAAAGCTCCCTCCAGTTCGCTCGGCAATCGAATACGAGGCTGAGTTCGTGGAACGATCGGCGCTGCCGCCGTCCCTTTCTCGGACCATCTTTCGCAAATCGCGAATCGACCAGTTCATCGCCCGAATCGCGGAGGATGATACTTTTCTCGAGCGCTTGCTCACGGAATACAATTCGCGCATGGCCCCGTTCCGTCTAACCTCGCTGAGCGCATTCACGCTGCTTCGCGACGAGCCGCCCGATACTGATCCGCTCGACCGAGCAGCACGGCTGATCGTCGCGGCGCGCGACTTCTATGTCGAACTCCACGACGGTCGCCTGGCACCGGATACATTCCGTGACGCCCCGCTAGAGATGGGGCAATACTCGAACCTCTTCGGTACCTGCCTCGATCCAGCGGGCACCGGCTCGCGAATCTTCAAGACCGCGGATGCCACCGACATCGTCGTCGCGTCCCGGGGACAGTTCTATCTGCTGCCACTATGGAAGAGCACCGGGCCCGTCAATGGAGCCTCGGTCCTCGAGGCGCTTCGCCACATCGACAACACGACCCACACGGACGGAAGCCTCGAC
>JANQEF010000115.1 GCA_028278465.1 Dehalococcoidia bacterium
CCGGTCGCCCTAGACTTGCCGAATCTGCCATTCGTGCCGCACCTGGTCGCGTCGGGTTCACCGACCCTGCGTTCCGCCGGTGTGGGGTTGCATCCACCGGGAGACTGAAATATGCCCGAACATTTCGACACACCAGTAGTGCCCGGCGCGCCCGACAGGGTCGGGACCGCCACCATCAAGGTGGTCGGTGTAGGCGGCGGCGGCCAGAACGCCGTCACCCGCATGTACAAGGACCCGATCCCGGGCGCCGAGTACATCATCGTTAACACCGACAAGCAGGCGATCGAGCTCTCCGCAGTCCCGACCAGGCTGCGAGTCGGTGACTCGACCGCTCGCGGCCTCGGCGTCGGAGGCGATCCCTCAAAGGGCCGGCAGTGCCACGAGGAAGACAAGGAAGCCATCCGCGAGGCGCTCGACGGTTCTGACCTGGTGTTCATCGCCGCAGGCATGGGTGGCGGGACCGGAACCGGTGGAGCGCCTGTCGTAGCGGAGGTCGCCAAGGAGACCGGCGCACTGACCATCGGCGTCGTCACCAAGCCGTTCAGCTTCGAAGGTTCGCACCGCGGGCGCAAGGCGCTCGAAGGTATCGAGGAGCTTCGCGACTTTGTCGACACGCTGATCGTGATCCCGAACGACCGGCTGCTCGCGATGAGTGACGAGAGCCTCACGATGGACAACGCCTTCCGGCTGGCGGACGATGTGCTGCGGCAGGGCGTGCAGTCGATCGCTGAGCTGATCCTCGTTCCCGGTGAGATCAACCTCGACTTCGCAGACGTCCGCGCAGTGATGCAGAACGCCGGCCCCGCCTGGATGGCGATCGGCCGAGGCTCAGGCCCGGACCGTGCGACCGAGGCGGCGGAAGAGGCGATCGCCAGCCCGCTGCTGGAAGTGGATATCGAGGGCGCCACCGGGGTGCTGTTCAACATCACCGGCGGCTCGGACCTGACTCTGGAAGAGGTGCACCAGGCCTCCGAGGTGCTGTCCAGCAGGGTGCATCCCGACGCCAACATCATCTTTGGTACGGTCACCGATCACGCGCTTGAGAACGAGATCCGCATGACCGTGATCGCGACCGGGTTCAAGGTAGCCGGTGAGTCGGAGACCGAGGCGGACCGCCTGGCGCGTGAGGCGATCGAAGATCCGTCGCTGATGGCTATCCCGCCGTTCCTGAGGCATCACCCGGCTGCTCGACGGCGCTACCGCAACGGTGGCATGTTCAAGAACCAGGAGCAGGACGACGAGGCTTCGGTGGAGGAAGAGGCGGAAACGCTCGTAGGAGACTAAGCTCCGCTCCTGAAGACAGGGATCGCAACGAAGTCACGCCCCGGCAGATAGCCGGGGCGTTTCTTGTTAAGCCTCCTGCAGGTGGTCAACGAGCCAGCGATGAACTGGCGCCATCTTCTCCCAGTGTCCGACGCAGTAGTCGACGAACGCCTCGGACCGCAGCTCTTTCGGAGTGATGACGCTCGCATCGACAAACAGCGCGTTGTGGCGCAGCAGGTCAGCGGTCGGCCCATCCGCGTCTTCGAAGCCTCTCGGCAGCCGCTTATAGTGCTCGCCGCCAATCGAGTATCCGGCTGTCCTGGCCGCGGCGACCGCGTTGACCAGCCCTGCGCCGCGTGAGCCGCCCGACACAGCGCTGCGGAACCGCTTCAGGTTCGACGAATCGAACATGTGCGCTCCGGCGCCGACGATCACCTCTTTCGCCGCGATCCTCAGGTAGAAGCCAGACACGGCCCTGTTGCGCGCCTCGCCATCCCAGAACCACATGTCGATATGGTCCCTGTAAGGCGTCTTGTCCTTCGAGAAGCGGATGTCTCGGTTGACGCGGAAGATCGATCCGTTGACCCGCGGCTGCGCCTGCGACGTTGGAGAGATCGCCCGCAGCGGTGCGGCAACCGCCTCGACGAACGCCTTTGCGGGCTCCAGGTAGAACTCCTCGTACTCGGCGCGATGGGCGTCGAACCACGGCTTTTCGTTGTTCTTGCCGAGCGCCTCGAGGAAGTCGGTCGTTTGCTTGCCAAACCCTGAAAACTGGCTCATCGGCGGTCCTCACTAGACCTCACTTTTCAGGTCGACGAACTGCGGAGGTGAGATTCGACAATGTTTGGCGCGGGCGGTGGCTACTTTGGCAGCGCGTCCAGCGCCGCGTTCGCCTGCGCAGTCGGACCGTTGTAGCGCGGGTCGGCCACCACGATGAACGCCTCAGCGATCAGCGCCATCTGTGAGGGCGGAGCGGGAACGACGCGGTATCGCATCTTGGCGACCTTGCGGTTGACCCGCGTCGCCAGCGGGCCGCTCTTAGCGCGGCTGGCCGCGTTCTTCTTCGACGCCCCGAGCTCCACGACGGCCACCAGCGTGCGTAGTTCGGACTCGGCGCCTCCCGCCACGGCCACCTGCAGCTCTTTGCCGAGCTTTTCAGCCGGTCCCACGTACACAGCCTCGCCGTCATCGAACACGGCGACGAGGCCCGGCCGGTCGGCGAGCATCCACGTGCCCTCTTCTGTGAGAGGCGAGGTCTCACCTTCGAGCAGGTCCGCATAGAGCGGCTCCCACTTTCCGAGGTGCGAGGGCGTGAATATCGGCATCGGTCAGATCAGTAGTGGAGTGGACACCATGGCTCGAGTTCGGCAGCGAAGGCCCGGTCGGCCCTCAGCAGCGCGCCGTCGGTCTTCTCAACGGCCCGGCCCGCACGTGCGAGGTCGGCGAACTTCACGCTGCCAAAATAGCACGTTGCGAGCGAAGCGGCGGGCAGCACGATGTCGGCGGCGTCTTCGGTGCGCCTGCACTCCGCTTTCCCCGAACCGTCAGCGGTGAGGCGATAGCTTCCCGCCGCCCACGGGCAGAACTCGTCTTCCACCGAGAACACGACGTCCAGCGGCTCCGAGTAGGTCCGCGCTGAGAGCGCTCTTTCGATGTCCAGCAGACGCAGCCAGATGGCGTCGTACGGGGTGCGCTTCAGGTGGCGCGGGTCCTCCAGCATCCACCACAGCGGGTCGTCCAGCGGCATCGTTCCGTAGAGCACATCCTCGATCAGGTCCATGTTGAGGATGAATTGCCAGAGCGCGGCGTGCGCAGCGTCGGTAGCGGCGATGAAGTCCTCGACATGCACGTCGCTCTCGCCCATTCCGCGGTCCTTGTCGACGGTCTTGTACGAGACGTATCCGTCGACGCGGCCGTTCTCTTCGTAAGCGGCGTAGAACCTGCGCTTCTCAGGCTTCGACTCGTCCTCAGGCAGCGGCATGTCAGACTGCCACTTCGTTTCATGTCGATCAGGCATGCCGGGACGGTTGGCCGCGGCGCGGTCCCAGATCCCGGGACCGGCCTCGCGGACGAGCTTACGGTCTGCGTATCTCACGCTCCCGGCGATCTCTGGCAGGTGCCTGAACGCGGCCCTGTCAGACGCGATCTTAACGTCGTAGTGCTGTCCGGCCATACCATAGCCGAAGCGGCCGTAGATGATGCTCTCCGAAGCCCACAGCGTGGCGATCGGCTCACCGCGCTCGTGCGCGCCCTCCAGCAGCCGCTTCATCATGTTCGTCAGGAGGCCGCGCCTGCGGTGCGTCGCCGCCACCGTCACGATCGTCACGAGAGCCGCGGGAAGCTTCGCTCCACCGGGCACCGTTGTCGGACTCACGAAGGAGCCAGACGTTCCGACGACCTCGTCGCCGTCCCACGCGCCGACCGCGCTCACGACGTCGTAGAAGACGTCCCAGCGGGAGCGCGAGTGGTCGTCGGTCGGCGGGTGGTTGCCGAAGCCGCGGGCGACGGCTCTGCCAAAGGCAGGCCACTCCTCTTTGGTCGGGCTCCTGTACTTGATGTTCATCGCGATGTCTGCTGAGATTCAGTGTTGCTGATTCGGCCGACCTGAAAGGTTACTCATCACCCAAAGGCCGCTGCCGTTCGTGGGTGGTTAAAAGTGGTGAGCGCACCAGGGTGCTCTTTCTGTCGCGAACATCCGATCGAACCTGCGGATGGCGCCGTCGGCGTGCTCAGTAGTCCGGCCGGCATGGGCGAGGTCCGACAGCCTTGTGCCACCAAGGTACGTCGCACCCAGCTCACTCGCGGACATCGAGATTTCGGGTCGTTTTGTTGAACGACGGCACTCCGCTCCGTCCTCGCTGGACTCGACCTCGAACACGCCCGCCGCGTCCGGTGCGAAGCTGTCCTCCACCTCGATCACGATGCTCCCGGCGGTTCCGTACGTCCTCGCCGACAGCGCCTTCACAGGGTCAACCAGACGCACCCAGATCCCGTCGGCCGGTGTGCGTACCAGTGCTCGCGGGTCCGCCAGCATCCACCACACCGGGTCGTCCGGCGGCTGGCCAGGCACGTTGATCAATCGTACGAGATCGACGTCGAACAGCAGACGCCATAGCGCGGCGTGGGCCGCGTCCGTGAACGACACGCACTCCAGCACCTGCATCTTCATGTTGTCGTCTTCCCGCTCGTCGATGTAAGCCAGCCGGTATGTGGCGTATCCCTCGGCGACTCCCTCGTGCTCGTACACGACGTGGAACATGCCGCTCCAGTCGCCTCGCACGCGCTCCTCGTCGAACGAGAAAAACTTCCAGCGGCGCTCCGATCGATCGACAAATCCTGCGCGGGTATCGCTCGCCTTCTCCCAGACCTCGGCCGCCAGCCGCACAGCTTCGTCGTGCTCGGAGAAGCGGACCTTGCCCGGAGTTTCTGGCATATGCGCAAACGCCG
>JANQEF010000120.1 GCA_028278465.1 Dehalococcoidia bacterium
CGGACTGACAGCGACCAGCAGGATCACTGCGCCACCGGCCGCTGATGCAGCCCCGAACGACGACATGATGATGTTGATCCGGTTCGCCCGACCCCTGTAGTTGCGGCCGGCCAGCAGGCCATCGATGCGCGCATACGCCTGCGGCAGTATCACGCCGAGCACCAGGAACGATGAGCCGGTTGCGATCGCCGCCGCGAAACCGAAGTGGACGACGGCCTCAATGCCGGCGGCCGAGTTCGCCAGGAACGCGATGCTGTCCGAGACCATCGCCAGCAGTAGTGCAGGCAGCACGGCGCCGAGACCGATCACGAGCGCACGTCGCGGTACCGCGATGCCTCGACGCTCTTCCTGGTATCGCCTGACGGCGTGGACCGCAAAGTCGACTCCCAGCGACACCATCGCTATCGGCACGATCAGGTCGATCACCAGCCCGCTCTTCAACCCGACCAGAAGCGAGATTCCCTTGAGCCAGATCATGAGCGCGCCGAGGCCGACTCCGGTTAACGCCACGGCCCAGTATGAGCGCAGCGCGATGCCGACGATTGCGATGGCCGCGATCACCGTGAAGGTGATGAATATGCCGGACTCCTGGCCCTGGTCGGCCGACTCCAGGTTGGCGTCGATGGCGATGCCCCAGACCCGGTAACTGTCGACCTCCCGCCGCAACACCTCCTGGACGTTGCGGTTGAACTCTTCCTTGTCCAGCGTGCGGTCGTCGGAGCTGACGCCTATAGCCTGCGTCCCGCCGCCGAGCCGCTCGTTTTCGGCGATCACGGTGAACTGCAGCGCCGGCGAGGTCCACCATGTGATCTCTTCGCCGTTGACGACACGTTGCTCAGATGTCGATTGGACCGAGAGGAACTCGACCAGCTCTGCCGTCTCCGGGTTTGCGAGGACGTGGTGGACCGCGACCTTCACCTGCTCGTCCGTCGCCTCGAAGAGTGAGAGCGTGCCATTCGACGAGAGCCGGAGGTGTTCCTCAACCGCGTCCGCGATCGTGACGATGCCGACCACTCTGCGAGAGACCGAGCTATCGAAGTAGGTCAGCAGTACCGGCTGGCTTTCGAGGTTTTCCGGGGCCAGGGTTCCCTGCGCGTCAGCGGCGCGGAGCAGGGTCTCGGTGAGAAGCAACTCGCTCAGGCTCTCGGCGGTAAGGATGTCGCCGCTGTCGGCCTCGGCGATGAACGGCACGAAGTGCGTCGGCGGGGCAAATGTGTCGTCGATGCGCTGCTGCAGGTCGAACACCCTGCCTGTCGGGTTCTGCGATGCGCCGTCAGGCGTCTCCATCACCGCCAGTGGGATCACCAGCAGGGCTGTCAGCGCCAGCGTCCCCCAGATCAGGAGCGATGACCTGCGGTCGATCCATGCCGCCGCCTTCGTCGCCCAGTTCGAGTCATTGCCGCGCGTGGCTTCAGCCCGGTTCATCGCGAGCTCCGCTGCGCCGGGGCGCCAACGGCCTGCGTCCGCAACCGCTCTTCAAGCTCCTTGATCGCATCCTGCGACCAGTTGATCGACGCCCTGGCGAAGTGAATACCGCCGCGGATCGTGATGAGCGTAAACAGCGTGTCGTGTCCGGGCCCGCTGGCGATGCACTGCTGCTCCATGCCCTCCAGCTGCGCCAGCTTCTCCGTCTCCGATTCGAGGTTCTGCTTCAGCAGGCTGATGAGCGATTCCGGGCTCGCGGACGCGCCGAAGAAGACGCGCAGCATCAGGTTGCTCTTGAAAACGTCCTTCTCGTAGTCGGAACCGTCGATCCACTCGGCAAGCGCCTCACGCCCGGAAGGAGTCAGCGCGTAGACTCGCTTGTCCGGACGGTTCTCCTGCTCGACATGCTGCTCGGTCACGAGCCCGGCCTTCTTCAAACGCCGCAGCTCGGCGTAGATCTGGCTCTTTGCCGGGCTCCAGTAGAAGTGGCCGATGCTCCTGTCTGCGAACTGCTTCAGGTCGTAGCCGGACATCGGCTGGAAGCTGAGCATGCCGAGAACGGCGAAAGAGGTCTGCGGGAGGTCAGTAGTCTGTGTAGCCATAGGTCTATTAGATATAGTTTCCAATGAACTAGTACAAAAAGAACTATATGGCTGTAAGGCGATGCTGTCAAGACCGGTTTTCGGGCTTCGCATGTCGCAGTGAAGGTGCTTAGAATGCCGCCTGCCGGTGGACGACCAGCAAGATTCTGGATCGACCCGTTCGACTTCGTTCGGGGCAGGGACAGAGTGACCATTCTCTTCGACGTACAGGTGCTTCAGACATGGACTATGTGAACTTCGGAACTGGCGGGGTCAAGGTGTCGCGGATGGCGCTCGGGCTCGGCTTTCGCGGGCAGCCGGATGCGAAGGCGGGCGAACGGGCGATCCTCGCCGCGCTCGACGGCGGCCTCAACCTGATCGACTGCGCCAACGTCTACGGCTACATGGATGACCGCGCCAATATCGGCAGCTCGGAAAAGCTGCTCGGACAGGTGCTGAAAGGCCGTCGTGACGACGTCGTCATCACATCGAAGGTGCGCAGTTCGATCGGCGACGGCCCGAACGACGAAGGCTCTTCCCGCTATCACATCATGCGCGAGGTCGAGCGGTCGCTGAACCGGCTGCAGACCGACCGAATCGACGTCTACCTCCTGCACCACACCGACGAAACGGTCTCACAGGAGGAGCAGTTCCGGGCGCTGGACGACCTGACTCGCCAGGGCAAGGTCAGGTACGTCGGCGTCTGTAACCACCAGGCATGGGAGGTGGCGAACGCGCTGCACGTCCAGTCGCAGCTCAACGCGCAGCCGCTGATCACCGTCCAGAACCCCTACTCGCTGCTGAACCGGGAGCTCGAAGACGAGATGTTCCCGTTTGTGCGCAGCAACGGAGTCGGCGTGATGGCCTACAGCCCGCTGGCGGTCGGGCTGCTCAGCGGCGCCTACACGCCGGAGACGATGCCTGACGACAGCCTGCTGTGGGGTTCGCGTAGGCGCGGGATCTTCTCCGAGGTGCTGCGAGGACGCGCCGCCGATGTGCTGGCGAAGGTGCGTGAGATCGCAGATGAGCACGGCGCGACGATCGCTCAGGTGGCACAGGCATGGGTGCTGTCTCATCCCGAGATAACGGTAGCCATCTCAGGCGCAGACGCGGCCGAGCAGGTCCAAGAAAACCTGGGCGCGCTTGAGATCGAGCTCAGTAAAGAACAACGGCGGACGCTGGACGAGGCGTCGCGCGGCCTGCGCATGGTGCTGGACGGCTCGGACTTCGAGGACGACCGATGAAGATACTCCTGGCAGGCGGGTCTGGCATGGTCGGCAGCTTCATCACGCCGTATCTGCAGAAGCAGCACGAGATTCGCGTCCTCGACATGGCCGAGCCTTCGGCGGCTGGCGTCGAGTTCGTCAGGGGTTCGGTCACGGAGCCCGCAGACCTGCAGAAGGCGCTCACCGGCGTCGACTCGTTCGTGTGGCTGGTGATGCGCAGTCCGCAGGGTGGCAGCGTCACGGACCAGGACGAGAAGATCATCCGTGAGAACTACGAGGTGAACTGTCTCGGGCTGCACCTGTTCCTGTACACGGCGCAGATGCTCGGTGTGCGGTCCGGCGTCTACACCAGCACGATGAGCGTGCACTACCGCGGCCGCGACTACTACCCGGCCGAGGAAGAGGTGCCGTTGGACACGCCGAGCGCGTACGGGCTTTCGAAGGGTTTCGGTGAGGGGATCTGTCGCTACTTCGCGCGCTGGTTCGACATGAACATCGCGGCGCTGCGGATCACCGGGCCGCGTCAGCGCGAGCAGTGGATCGAGGAGCGTCGAAGTCCGGTGACGGACAGACCTGACGGGTCGAGCCCGCTGTATGTCACGGACGAGGAGGACCTGGCGAATGCGTACCTTTCCGCGCTGTCATTGACGCAGCAGGGGCATGGCAGGTTCGATGCCTTCTACATCGCCGGGGATGAGAACCAGGAAGAGCACAACCTGACCAAGGCAAAGCGCGTTCTCGGCTGGGAGCCGACGACCCACCTGAACGTCGAGGTGTGAGGGACGGCGCGTTCTTCGTCTCGAGCGGTCTGTTTTCCCTACCGGTTTGCTGGCATCCGGGCGCCAGTTTGTCATCTCGAACGAAGTGAGAGATCTGACCGGTCGATGTACGGACACCGGAGAGATTCTGAATCAAGTTCAGAATGACAATCCCCCCTCCCAGCTTGGGAGGGGGTCAGGGGGAGGGTCGTCAGTGACACACTGCTTGTCCTCGACAAGACGAATAACCCTCCCCTCAATCCCCTCCCAATATGGAAGGAGAGGACCGCCGCCTACTCCGGCAGCCATGCCTTCGGCGCGATGCCCTCGATGTTCGTCTTCACGTCGATCACTGTCGGCCTGTCAGACGAAATCGCCTGGTCCAGCGCGCTGGCGATGTCGCCCGGCCTCGTCACCTGGATGCCGTTCGCGCCCATCGAATCCGCCATGCCTGCGAAGTCGGCATCAGTCAGCATCCACAGCTCGTCCGAGCCCGAAGTCCGGCCGCCGTAGTTCCGCTCATTCAGCCCCTGCTCCTGGTTCAGCGATGCGTTGTTGTTCACCAGGAACACGGCGTTGATGCCGTACCGAACCGCCGTCTCGATCTCAGTCATGTGGTACCAGACGCCGCCGTCGCCGGTGAAGCAGACCACCGGCCTTTCGGGCGCGGCGCACTTCGCGCCGATCGCCGCCGGAAGGCCCCAGCCGAGAGAGCCGGCGCACCTGATGAACGACTGATCGGGGTGCTTGAAATCGATCATCGTGCCGGTCCAGATTCCCGAGTGACCGGTGTCCGAGACGAGGATCACATCGTCCGGCAGGTGATCTGTGAGCTCCTTGCATAGCCGCTCAGGCCGCATCGGCAGCACGTCGGAGTTGTAGTGTTCGTCGACGCCCGCTTTCCAGTCGGCGACGTAGCCCTGCACCTGCGAAACCCAGTCAGGGTTCGAGCCGCTGGCGATGGCGGCAGTCATCCTGTCGAGCGTGGCCCGGACGTCGCCCTGCAGCCCGACCTCAACGGGGTACGACCGACCGATCTCCGCCGGGTTGATGTCGAGTTGGATTGTGCGCGTGCCGGGCTTCGGAACCCGCCATTCGTTCGTGACCTGTCCGCCCGAGTGACTGCCCACGAAGAAGACGAGGTCGGCCGCCACGACCGCCTGGCTGGCGCAGTCGCGCGAATAAGAGCCCGGCGTTCCGACCGCCAGCGGGTGGTCGGCAGGGAAGGTTTCCTTGGCGTTGAGCGAGGTCGCCACCGGTATGTCCGCCTTCTCGGCAAACGCCACCAGCGACTTCCCGGCGTCCGACGCCGTCACGCCGCCGCCTGCAACGATGATCGGCCGCTCCGCGCCGTTCAACAGGGCGACCGCATCGGTGATCGACTCGTCGTCGGCGACAGGCCGGAACGGCGGCACCTGCGTGAACGGATCTTCGACCACCACGTCGAGATCGGCCTCGGAAACCATGATGTCGTTGCCGGCGATGCCCGATATGTCGAGGTGCGTCGGGCCTGGCGTGCCGGAGGTCGACTCCCTGAACGCCTGCCGCAGGAAGATCGGGAACTCCTCGATCGTGTCGACATGTGTGCTGAACTTGGTCACCGCATCGAACGGGCTGCGGTGGTCGATCTCCTGGTAGGCGTTGCGGTGCTGCTGGATCTGGGCGAGCCGCCCGGTCAGGGCGACCACCGGCGAGCAGCCGAGGTAAGCGTCCTGCAACCCAGCGGCCAGGTTCGCAGCGCCCACCGACTGCGCTCCGCAGACGCCCGCGCTCCTGCTCACTCTGCCGTAGGCATCGGCCATGTAGGCAGCAGATTTTTCGCTATGCGCCATGATGCGTGCGATGCCTAGCTCTTCCATGTGCGGCATCGCCTCTGCGACCGAAACGGGCATGAAGAAGTAGTGTGAAACGCCGTACGCCTTCAGCGTCTCGGCAAGGAATCTCGCACCGGTCATCTTTGGCATCTGGAGACGGCTCCGGGAATCAGTAGCTGGGATCGGTCTGCGGTCGGGGAGCATTAGACCATAGATTCACAGGCTCCGGGGTCGGGCGAAGCCGCGCTCAGGTCATGCGCGGTCGGAGAGTATGATTGCGTCCACTTTTCGCACCCGGCGCAACCCAGCCGAAACCAACGGAGCCGAAACATGCCAGTCGTCGACGTCCACACCCACCTGCCTAGCCACCGTGACCATGTGCCGCCGGACGAGATGCGCTCAGAGACGACGATGCGGTCGGGCCAGGTGGTGCACCTGACGAACACCGTGCAGGACTATCTCGACGCCATGAAGCCGGTGGACAGGTCGATCATCTTTGGCA
>JANQEF010000133.1 GCA_028278465.1 Dehalococcoidia bacterium
CATCGGTGAAGTCTGGCCCCAACGAGCTGGGGCTCAGATCACGCCACTCAGAAGACAGCTCGCACGCCCTGGTCCAGTCACCAGACAGCGCAGCGGCCCTCGCCGCAGGGTGGATGGCACGCGTAATCCAGGTGTTATCGCGAAACCGGCGCGCCCTATCGAGGAATACCTCGGCTTCATCGCGGCTCTGGGATGCGCTGACGCCCATTCCGAGGCAGTGCGAGAGCCACAGCCGCGCTCTCATTTCAGAGGGGTAGTCGGCGGTGGATTTTGCCAAGGAGACGGCGATTTGCGCGCTATCGACTCCTAATTGGAAATCTTGAGCAAAGCCAGCCACGTTAGCGGTCATTGAAAGAGATCGGGCACGCAGGCTCTCGTCGCCGATCGACTCCGCGTACAGGGTGGCTTCCTCCAGCAGTGGGATGGCGGCTGAATACTCCTTGCGAGACCACTGCACAAAAGCCCATGGGATGGCCGCTTTCGCTCGTTGTATGCTCCCCGGTAGTGCCGCATCAAATGCTTCTTCGATCGTGTCCTGCATCCGGTACAGAACCGTAACTGGGTACGGATACCCGACGACTTCGATCGCCTCGAGTTGCATGTCGTTCTCAACGAAAAGACCGTAGGCGTGTTGAGCGGCGGTGGCAGCGGCGTTGGGTTGGAGGAGGGCGGCGTGCACTCTGGATAGCGCGGCAGAAACCTCTGCCTGGCGAATCTCAGGAATCCCATCGGCACGCCTGACGCGATCGAGCAAGGGCAGTGCTTCAGAGAAAGCACCGGCTTCGAGCAGCTGGCTACCGGCAACTTCGCAGTACCTCAAGAGACGCTCGACACCCAGCACCGTTTCAGCCTCGGTGAAGTGCTCGACCAACTCGGCCGCATGCTCCTCGGACTCGTCCCCATAGTGCTCCTCTAGCGCTTCGGCTATGCGGGCGTGCATGCGGACGAGGCGGTTGGCCGAGAGTTCGGAGGTGAGGGTTTCCTGCATCTGGGCGTGGGTGAACTGGTAGAGGCCGATCTCTTCTGGAAGCTCTTCGATGATGCGGCCGTCGAGGGCTTCGTCCAGGGCATCAAGGAGCATGTTCTCCGTGATGGGGTCGGTGGTGGAGGAAGTGGGGCTGGATGAACCGGAGTCGGGTGGCGACATGGCAGAACCGCTGCCGGCCGCTGAGCTGCCGGAACCGTTGCCCGCTGACGAGCCATCCCCGCCCACCAGCTTGAGCAGCACTGCGAACCTGAACTGGCGGCCTATGACGGCGGCGGTTGTCAGCACCTCGTTGCAGCGTTCTGAGAGACGATCGAGGCGGCGGCCGATGACTTCTCGAACGCCCTCGGGGATGCGGACCTCCCACGACGTGGTGCCCGAAGCGGTGGTCTGGCCGGATGCGATGTCGCCCTCCTGGATGAGGAGCCGGACCGTCTCGGTGACGAAGAGCGGGTTGCCCTCGGTCTGCGAGTGAACGGTGTCGACGAGCGCAGCCGGAGGAGTGATGCCGGCTGCGATCTCGATGAACCGCTCAACGTCGTGGCGCTGCAGTCCGCGCAGCACGACTCGCTCGAAGAGGCGCTCACGTGTCAGCTCGCCGAGTGTCACGGCAAGCGGGTGCCTGCGGTTCAGCTCAACGTCACGGTAGTTGCCGACGATCATCAGCTTCGAGTTCGCAAGCTCTCTAGCAACGAACTCAAGAAGCATCAGGCTCGGCCTGTCGGCCCAGTGCAGGTCTTCGAGCATGAGCACCAGAGGCGCGTTCTGAGAAGCCTGTTTGAGGAAGGTGCTGATCGAGTCGAAGAGGCGGAAGCGAGCAGACTCTGGGTCCTCGATAGGCGTCGGGGCAGGAAGGTCGGGGAGCTTCTCACGGATGTCGGCAACGATCTCGGCGATCACTGGTCCAGCGCTGCCAAGCTGGCTCCGCAGTTCCTGCGACTCGGTAGCCGATACATGACTCCGAATCGCCTGCACCCACGGCCAGTAAGGAGGAGCGCCTCCTCCTTCGTAGCTGCGGCCCCAGAGCACCTGCGCGCCGCGCATCGAGGCGTAAGTGGAGAGCTCCTGCGCAGTCCGCGTCTTGCCGATGCCCGGCTCGCCGACAAGCGTCACCATCTTGCCGCGGCCTGACAGAACCTCCTCGAAGGTGGCTTTCAGCTGGTCCATCTCGCGGTGACGGCCGACGAAGACTCCGCCGGCCATGGAATCCAGGGACCCGAGGCCAGCCTCTCTTTCTTCGGCGTCGTCAGCTGCCGCTGAGAGGTCGACCGCTTCCAGAGCAGCAAGCACCTCGTCTGCGGACTCCGGCCGCTCACTCGGGTCCTTCGACATCAGGCGCAGGATTAGCGAGTCGAGGGTCTTCGGCACCTGCCCGTTGTGCCAGCTTGGGGCGACGGGCGGCGTGTTGATGTGCTGTGAGATGACGGCGATGTCGTCGTCGCCCATGAACGGAACGCGGCCTGTGCACATCTCGTAGAGCATGGCTCCCAGCGAGTAGAGATCGGCCTTCGGAGTGACTTCTCCGCCTGTCGCCTGTTCCGGCGGCATGTAGGAGACGGTGCCGACCATCACCTTCTCGACGGTGAGGCGTGAGCGGTCTGTTGCTACCGCAAGTCCGAAGTCTCCGATCTTGGCTGAGCCGTCTTCATCGAGCCACACGTTGCCTGGCTTGAGGTCCCTGTGCACGATGCCTTTCGAGTGCGCGAAGGAGAGCCCCTGCGCCGTCTGCGTCGCTATGCGGAGCGCTGTTTCGAGTTCCAGCGGGCCTTCGGCTTCCTCGATCAGCCCTTCGACGTCGCCGCCCGCCATCAGCGGCTGCACCATGTAGGGCTGCGTGCCTGCCGCGCCGGCTACCGGCTCTTCGCCGAGGTCGTAGATCGGCATGATCGCAGGGTGCGTCCCCATCCGGCCCATCGCCTGAGCTTCCCTGCGAACACGCTCTCTACTGGTCTCGTCCAGCCCCTCGGTCTTGATCAGCGCAAACGCAACGTCACGATCCAGCGTCTCGTCATGAGCAAGAAAAACCCGCTTCTTTCCACCCTCACCAAGAAACCGGTCAACTACATAACGACCGGCGGCGAAGGAGGTGGGAGAAGAAGAAGCAGCGACGGACCGATCACCTGACGAAGCACTTGCGCCAGCCTGACCACCGTCAGCAGCCATAGCCGCTGCACCGACTGAGGAAGAAGCAGCCGGCCGTGCGCCATCCGAAGCACCCCCAGTTCCAGTCGCGGAGGGCTCGGCATCGCTTGCAGACTCGCCGGTATCACGTTCGGCCGCCTCCAGGAAAAACCGGGCATCCTCGTTCTCGGGATCCAGCCGCAGGACCGAGTCGCAGAGCTCTCTAACACGCCGCCAGTCCGGCTCGCGGGACGCCGCCTCGATCTCATCGAGCAACGAATCGATGTGTCGCTGCACACGCTCGCTCGGCATAGTGCGGCGGATGATACAGCGCACTAGCCGGACGGGTCTGTTGAACTTATCTGGCAGGTCGGAAACCCGCGAAGCGGTGACCGAAACTAGCCAGAGACTCGTCAACGCCTCGGAGACTACGTAAGCGGCAACACAGTTGCGACTTCGGCCTCTCCGGTTACTTCGTCGATATTCGCCAGCGCGACGCGATCGGCAACCGGCCGAATCGAGACCGCGCCATCCACGATCTCCATCGCCTCCGCAAGCCGCTTGCGGTCGATGTCAGCGGCAAGCGTGATGTGCGGGACCCACCGGCCGTGTCGATAGAACTCGTCGGGCGCGCCCGAAGCCTGCTGCAGCGTGGCGACCGACATTTCTTGAAGACCGGTCAGCGCCTGTGAGACGACCGGCGCCAGGAAGATCACCGACACCAGCGGAAACCAGCCGACGTGACTGATGGTGATCTCAACCGGCTCGTAGCGTCTGATGGCCTTTTCGATGGCCGCCTGCCAGCTGTCGAGGCTGCCCGACTGGGAGATGGCGAGGGTGACATGAGGCGGGAAGTTCTGGTTTGGAGCCTTCGACCTGATGCCTGTGCGGACCAGTGCCGCACGCAACTCGTTGATCTCGGCCTCCGAGTCTTCGTCCAGGAATAGTGCGGCTGCGATGGGCATGCGCCGATGCTAGCAGCGGGAGCGCTCTCGCCTGATGGCGATTTTCGGGCGGTGCGGAGCGTTCGTGTTGCCTGAGTGGAGGTTCGATGAAGTCGGACCGGAGCCGAAGGATCTCTGGTGCGGCGACTCGTCATGACAGGACGGGTTGGCCCCTGGAGAGACCCTTCGACTTCACTGGCGTTCCGCCCAGGGAGCACAGCCGGGCTCGCACTGTCATCTCGAACGAAGTGAGAGATCTGACCGGTTGTGCATCAGCGGTCTGTGAGATTCTGAATCAACCCATTCGGCTTCGCTCAGGGCAGGGACAACATGTCACCCTTCGACAGGCTCAGGATGGCAGGATGTGCTGCCTTCGGCGTCACCGGGCGCGGTATTTTGCCCGCTCCTACCAACAGCCACCGACCCTCCCTCTGACTCCCTCCCAAGCTGGGAGGGAGGAACCTCTCCCTCCTCCATCACACCCCGCGCCACCGCGGGCATAAACTAGCGGCTTGCCTCCCGCCGACGTTGCTCCGCCTGTACCTGCTGACTCAGCCCGTCCCGCCGAAAAGACTGGCGAAAACCGGCGCGTTCGCAAGCCGCTCAGCCTGCCCGCCGCCGGCCTCGCCCTGCTGCTCTCCACCATGTGGGCAGGCAACCCCGTCGCCAACAAGGCTGGGCTCGAAGACGCCGGACCACTGCGCCTCGGATACCTGCGCTTCGCACTCGGCGGCATCGTAGTCATCATCTACGCGCTCGCCACGCGCCAGGACCTGCGCGTCTACCGCTTCGAAGTGCGGCCGCTCATCTTCCTCGGCGTGCTGTTCTCGGTGCAACTGGCGTTCATGAACATCGGCCAGGACTTCACGACGGCCGGCCACGCGGTCATCGTGACCACAACCTTTCCGCTGTGGACGTCGGTCTTCGCCCACTTCTTCGTGCCCGGCGACACGATGAACCGCAGGCGCACGTTCGGCACCCTGGTGGCGTACGGCGGCGTCGTGGCCGTGTTTTCGAGAAGCCTTACGCTCGGCTCCGACTTCATCATCGGCGACCTGCTGCTGCTTGGTTCGGCGATACTGCTGGGCGCAAGACAGGTCTACCTGTCGCAGGCGGCGCAGGGCGTGCCGCAGCACAAGCTGCTGATGTCGCAGTCGGTGTTCGGCATCGTGAGCTTCGTGATCGCCAGCCTGATCTTCGAGTCGGGCGATGCCTTCGAGGTGACTACGAGGCTGACGATCGCGCTGCTCTACACGGGCGTGCTGATCGCCGGGTTCGGATTCCTCGGCCAGACGTGGCTGCTCAAGAACTATCTGCCGTCGCGGGTGACGGTGATCTCACTCAGCCAGCCGATCTTCGGCGTGCTGTTCAGCTGGTGGATACTTGGCGAATCGGTGGGGCCTGAGCTCTACGCCGGCGCCGCGCTGGTGATAGTCGGCAGCTGGCTAGCGCAAAGAGGGTGAGGTGTGGGCCGGGTGGCTCGGTCGCTCACCCTCGCCACCCAGATCATCTCTTCGCTCTCGGCTGTTAGCGGCCCTTCGTCGAAGTCGCCGTACAACACCTCAACCTCGAAGCCGGCGCGCCCTAACAGATGCTCTGCCTCAGATGGGAAGATGCAATGGACCGGGACCGGCCCGCGTGACCATTCGTTCAGCGTTTCGCCAGCCTCGGAAACCTCGCGCCAGGTCGAAGTGAACGAGTTGGTCTGCGTCGGAGGGTCGTAAGACCAGGCGATGGTCCGCTCGACGCTGTTGCCGGTCTCCGGGTCTGTGACAGTCGGTAGCGGCTCAGCCCTGCCTTTGTCCACGGTCGCGACCCTGCCGAGCCAGTCGATGTTCTGCTGATCGAGGTGCAGCACGAGCCTGCCGCCCGGCTTGAGGTGCTTCCTCACCGACGTCAGGCAGTCGAGTTGGTCCTGTGGAGTGAGGAGAAGCATGAAGCTATGGCCGGGCGAGACAACGAGGTCGAACTTTTCCCGTAGTCCGAAACTGCGCATGTCGGCGCAGATGTACTCCACGTTGGTCAGATGCGTTGATCCGCTGGCGGCAACGTCGAGCATCGGCTGAGAGATGTCAATGCCAACGGTCCGTACGCCTCGCTCCGCGATCTGGTTGGTCACGCGCCCGGTCCCGCAGGCGATCTCGAGCACCGAGCCATCTACAGGATCGAGCCGGTCAACGAGCCGGTTGTAGAAGGCGATCTCGCCGGGCCAGTCAGGCACCGACTCGTCGTAGAGCCGGGCGATGCGCTCCGGGACGGGGTTGTCTGACTGGTAGTCGGGATTGCTCATGGTCAGAGGGGAGACTATATGCCCTCAACAACGGACGGGCGATCCTGAAAAGGCGTGACGCTCGCGTGCCGTAAGCTGTCCTGACCATGCCCAGACTAATCGTCATACCGACACAGTTCGAGATCGACCCGTTCGTCGCAGCCTTCGCAGACGCGGGCCTGGATGCCGTGGAAAGCGAGCTCGGCAGGCTGCCAGTGACCGTGGTTCCGCAGCTCGATGTCACCGTTGCGGTCGGCGGGTTCGGCAAGTCGCAGTTCGCCGTGCAGACCCAGCACCTGATCGACGCCGGACTCGGGGCCGGAAACGGCTGGAGCGCCGTCCTTTGCGCCGGCGCGGCAGGCGCGCTGGCCGAGGATCTGGCGATCGGCGACGTGGTAGTTGCCACGGAGACTATCGAGCACGACATCAAGCGATCCAGCGGCAAGCCGCACCCGCGCTTTTCGGGCTCGGCTGATCTGCTGGACGAGCTGCGAGCCGTCGAAAACTCCGTGCTCGACTTCGATGTCCACTTTGCAGCAGTAGCAAGCGGCGACGAAGACGTGAACAGCGTCGCGCGCCGCACCGCCATCCAGTCGCTGACTGGAGCCAAGGCGGTGGCGTGGGAGGGTGCGGGCGGCGCAAGAGCTTCAGAGTTCAGCGGCGTGCCGTTCTTGGAGCTGCGCGGCATCACCGACCTCGCCGACCACGGCTTCAGCGCCAGCATCCAGCAGCACCTGCCAAAGACCATGCGCAACATCGCCAGCCTCGTAACCGAGTGGTGCAGCTAAAGCCCCATCGCCGGCCAGCCTGCCGTCTGATCCTCCAGCCCGCAACCGGACAACCTGAACCGGCTACTGAGCAAGTACGAATAGTGTTCCGCCTCACTGGGCAACGGTATTCTGCCCGCGTCGTAGCCTGATCGGCGCTGAACCAGCTCGCCACCCGATCACGACCCAAGCCTCTCTCGACCTCCACACGGAACACACTGTGCGCTGGAACATCGACGGCAACCCTGACTATGGCCAGCTGACGGTCGACCTCGACCCCGGCGACACCTTCATCGCCGAGTCCGGCTCGATGGCCTACATGTCGGACGGCATGCAGTTCAGGAGCAAGCTCGTCGGCGGGTTCTTCAGCGCGCTCATCAGGAAGATGGTCGGCGGCGAGTCGATGTTCGCTGGCCAGTACTCGCACCGCACCGGCGGCAGCGTCACCTTCTCGCCCAACCGTCCAGGCACCGTGCTCAACCGGACGCTCGCAGGCGAAAAGTTCATCCTCACCGCCGGGTCCTACATGGCCTCGACACCCGGCATCAAGCTCAGCACCCGCTTCGGCGGCTTCCGAGCGCTCTTCTCCGGCGAAGGCGCCTTTGTGATCGAGGCGAGCGGCGCGGGCGAGCTGTTCTTCAACTCCTATGGCGCCATCGTCGAGAAGCAGGTCTCAGGCGACTTCACCGTCGACACCGGCCACGTCGTCGGCTGGACTTCCGGGCTCGACTACAGGGTCGAGACGATCGGCGGCGTGAAGTCGACGCTCTTTTCCGGCGAGGGGCTGGTCCTGAAGTTCTCCGGCCAGGGCACCGTCTACACACAGACACGGACGCTGGGCGGGATCTCGCACTGGCTCAACCCGTTCCTTTCGGCATGAGGGAGCGATCGTTTGGACATTAAGGTTTCAGACAGCGGCGCGTTCAGCTGGGCGCTCGTGCAGCTCGATCCTTCGGAGCAGTTCGTCTCCGAGTCCGGCGCGCTGTTCAGGGCGTCGGCCAACATCAACATCAGCGTCACCACGCGGTCCCGAGGAAGCGGCGGCCTCTTCGGTGGACTGCGGAGAATGCTGGCCTCCGAGAGCTTCTTCCTATCCAACTACTCGATCATGGACGGCGGCCCCGGCGAGGTCGGTCTTGCGCCGGTGCACCAGGGACAGGTGCAGCAGATCGACTGCACGCCCGACACCGACTGGATATGCGCCGGCGGCTCTTACCTCGGCTCGTCGGTGGACCTGCAGCTCGATACCCAGTTCCAGGGTCTTCGCGGCATGTTCTCCGGCGAATCGCTCTCCTTCATCTCCGTCTCCGGCTCCGGCCCGCTGCTGGTCAACGCCTTCGGCGGCATCACCGAGAAGAACGTAGAGGGCAGCCTGGTCGTCGACACCGGCCACGTCGTCGCCTTCCAGAGCTCGCTCACATACTCGATCAGCAAGGCGGGCGGCTCGTTCTTGCAATCGTTCCTGGGCGGCGAAGGGCTGGTGATGCGGTTCGAGGGTCACGGCAGGGTGTTCGTGCAGAGCCACAACCCCGACGAGTTCGGCAGGTCGCTGGGGCCGATGCTGCCGCCGAGGAAGTCCTGATGCGCTACGCCATCGAACATGGACCGAGCAACAGCGTGCTGGAGATCAGCCTGGACGTCGGCGAGCAGGTTGTGAGCGAGTCGGGCGCGATGGCCTGGATGAGTTCGAATATCCGGGTGCAAACCGGCGCGCGAGGCGGCGTGCGGTCGAGCCTTGGCCGGTCGATTCTCGGTGGCGAGAGCTTCTTTCAGAACACGTACCAGGCCGAGGGCGGTCCCGGGCAACTGGGGTTGACGCCGGGCCAGCCGGGGCAGGTGGTGGCTTACGAGATGACGGGAACCGAGCTGCTGCTGGAGAAGGACGCGTACCTGGCTTCCGATACGTCGGTGAAGCTGGACACGAACTTCCAGGGGCTGGGCGGACTGTTCAACGAGGGGCTGTTCGTGCTGTGGGCTTCAGGTTCGGGGATGCTGTTTTTCGATGCGTACGGCGACATCGAGGAGGTGGAGGTTGATGGCGAGTATGTGATCGACAACGGTCACGCGGTGGCGTGGGATGCGTCGCTGTCGTATTCGCTGACGCGGGCCCGCCAGATACGGTCGTTCCTGTTCTCAGACCAGTTGCTGATGCGCTTCAGCGGAAAGGGCAAGCTGTGGGTCCAGTCCCGTAACCCCCGCGCCCTGGCGAACTGGGTCCACCCGTTCAGGAGAGTGGAGAAGAGGGATCGGGATTAGGGGGGCCGCGCCTCACCGCCTCTCCAATCGCTCTGTCAGGGCTTCGATGAACCGGTGAAAAGCCTGGATCTCACCCAGGCTGTCTCCTTCTGACAGGTCGTTGATCCAGGGAATCTGCAACTGCATCGCCTGATCGAACACTTCCTGCCCGCTGGCCGTTAGCACCACCAGCGGCGCTCGCCTGTGATGCGGATTCGCCTCCAGCGTCACCAGGTCTTGCTTGCGCAACTCGTTGACGATCCGCTGCACATTCTGTCGATTCGCGCCCATGTTCCTCGCCAGCCATGAGACAGGCTGCGGCTGTTCGGAATCGAGAATGGCGCCCAGGACCCTCCATCGAGCGCTCGTTAGACCGAGCTCCCTGACCAGCCGATCACCGGCGGTAAGCAAGAGAGAGTTGAGTCGGAACAGGTTCAGTATCGCCCGGGTCAACTCGGTCGCTTCTACTGTTCGTTCAGGTTCTTTCATCTTCTCATCACAGTTGTCATCTTGACATCAACATGACAACACAGTAGTGTTCGCTGTGACATGTTGTCATCATTATGACAGATCGCACGCTTGCAGGCGTTCGCCGATCAGAGAGTCGCTGGAGGGATGGACACTTGAAAGCTGAGATCAGGCCAGAGTCATACAGCAAGATCACACAGGTGATTCACTGGGCCACGGCAGCGCTCATCATCGCGATGGTCCCACTCGGACTGATCATGACGAGGCTGCCTGATGACGCTGACCCAACCGCTCTCTACCGCGTTCATGTCGCGCTCGGGCTGATCGTCCTCCTGCTGACCCTTGCGCGGATCATCTGGCGGTTCCTGGACCCCAACCCGACACCTGAACCGCTCACCATGCCAGCATGGCGACGCCTGGTGTTCAGGGCGGTGAACGCAGGTCTTTACGGAGGCCTCGTACTGGTCGTTGCAACCGGCCTGGCGATGCTGGTTGGCTCCGGGATGGTGCCCGTGCCACCTGAGGTTGTTCCTGACCAGATAGATGACATTCCGCCGCGCACTGCTCACCGAGTCCTGGCGTGGGTCTTCGTCATCATCGTTGTCAGCCACCTGGCCGGCGTGATCTCGTACCAGCTAACGAAAGGCGGCACGCTGGGACGAATGCTTCCAAGGAAAGCGCGGTGACTGCATCGGCCTACCGGAATCGGCACGACGCGGGACTAAGGCCGGGACGAGAACCACTTGAGTACTCGGAGAGCGCGGAGCGTGTTCCAGCGGCTGTCTGCTCCTTGCCCGCTCTCCATATCGAAATGGACGTTACCGGCGTGAGGAAGTCCGAGCGGCCATCGACCGTTCTCATTCTGGCGTGTGAGTACGAGGTCCAGGGCTTCATCAACTCGGCTATCCGATTGCACACCGGCCTTTCGGAGATAGTCGAGGCCACGCAGAACATCGTAGTGCCAGCGCGTCGGAAAGGAGAACACGGTCCAGTCGGTTCCGCCTTTCCTGTCACGAACGATGCGGTTTCCAGTTGAGAGCGATCTGAGAAGGTGGCGTTCGAACAGGTACTCCTGCCCGCGGAGGCGTGCATCTCGCACTGCAGGAGGCGAACCGTTTGCGGCCTCATACTCCAACAGACCTTCGAGGACACAGATCGTGCTGTTGAATGAGGAGCGTCTGCTGTTAGGAGCAGCGCAGTTCCAGCCGCCATCTTCAAGCTGCTCCTCGAGGAGACGGTCGACAAGCCGGTCAGGCGCCTCGCCGAAGTAGGCGCCGATCGCGAGCACTCTGCCATTGATGCATGGTTCAGACTCTCCTTCGAAGAACGGCGAATGGTCGTGCCATTCTCCCCAGTCGCTGTTCTCGCGAACCAGCTCTATCGCCGTGCGGGCCTGGCCGCTGGTCGGATCGAGGCCGAACTCTCTCAGCAGAGCAAGCGTCTCGAATGTGGAGGTCCAGTCGTCAAAGGCCCAGGTGTTGCCACCCCAGCTGCCGTCAGGCCCCTGGAGCTTCAGGAGCCGCGCACCCCAGCCTTCGGTGGCGATGAGTGCCCGTTCGGCCGCGACGGCATCGGCTGGTTCGTCGGTAAGGTCGCGCTGCACCTGCCAGCGGATGGCCGGGTCAGAGTCGAGCAACCACCCGGTGTTTGCTTCTGTTGGCGGCACGAACGTCAATGCATCGTTTCCTGTCCGGATCGAGCCAATGTAACCCATGCCCGCGTGAGCCTCACGCTGTCTGGCACATTTGCGCTTCGGCCAGACGTTCGTCACTCACCTGTTGACACCAGTTTGAGTCGTTCCTAGAATTCGTCGCTGGCTGGCACTCGCTCGCGCCGACTGCTAAGGGCCGATGTGTTCATTCACTCTGGGCTGAGGCGCGCAGAGGCGAGACCTGATCGAGCAAGGGTCGAGATTCGCTCCGGATTCGTCTGAGCCGAAGGCCCGCATGCCTGTCCGGGCATGTCACTCGTCATCTCGCCAGGCGAAACACCAGCCAGAACCGCCGTGCGCGGCCTGACCGCACTGCGCAGACCGGTTCATCAGGACATATGCGGTCGACGATCGCAGTCGCCGGCTAACCGATCGAAGCCACAGGCTCAACGACCGGCCAGGCAGGCAGCGCGATCGAAGCAAGTAGAGCAAGAAGCAGAAAGCAAGGAGATTTGCGCAGTGGCTCTTAACCTGAAGCCCCTGGCAGACCGAGTGGTGATCGAGCCGCTGGAGGAAGAGGCAGCGACAAGCCCCGGCGGAATCATCATCCCGGACACTGCCAAAGAGAAGCCGCAGGCAGGCAAGGTGGTGGCGGCAGGACCAGGCCGCACCACGGACAGCGGCGAGTTGGTCAAGATGGAAGTGAAGAAGGGCGACAAGGTCGTCTACTCGAAGTACGCAGGCACCGAGTACGCCGTCGGCGGCACCGAGTACCTGATCGTGCAGGAGCGGGACATCCTCGCAGTCATCGGCTAGCAACACCCGGAACCGGGTTAGCCGGTGCAACCGTCAATAAACGGAGAAAGAAATGCCAGCAAAGGATCTTAAGTTCAGCGAGGACGCTCGAACCCGCCTCAAGGAAGGCATCGACGTACTCGCAAACACCGTCAAGGTGACTCTCGGCCCGCGCGGCCGGAACATCATCGTTGACAAGAAGTTCGGACCGCCTCAGGTCAACTCGGACGGCGTGACCATCGCCAAGGAGATCGACCTCGACGACCCGTTCGAGAACATGGGAGCGCAGCTCCTCAAGGAAGCGTCGAAGAAGACCAACGACGACGCGGGTGACGGCACGACAACCTCAACGGTGCTCGCGCAGGCGATCATCAGCGAGGGCTTCAAGAACGTCGCGGCCGGCGCCGACCCCATGGCGCTCAAGCGCGGCATGGAAAAGGCGATGGAGACCGTTCGGGACTCCATCAAGAAGCAGTCAACCTCCGTCAAGGGCTCCGAGCAGATCTCAAACGTCGCGGTCGGCTCGGCTCACGATGACGAGATGGGCACGCTGATCGCCGGAGTGATGGAGAAGGTCGGCAAGGACGGCGTGATCACCGTCGACGAATCGAAGTCGCTCTCATACGAGACCGACTACGTCGAGGGCATGCAGTTCGACCGCGGCTTCCTGTCGCCGTACTTCGTAACCAACGCAGACGCACAGCAGGCCGAGCTCGAGTCGCCTTACGTGCTGGTCACGGACGGCAAGATCTCGTCCGTCCAGGACCTGCTGCCGGTGCTCGAGAAGGTTCTGCAGTCGAAGAAGCCGCTGCTGCTGATCGCCGAGGATGTCGAGGGCGAGGCTCTTGCGACTCTTGTGGTCAACAAGCTACGCGGCACGCTGAACATCGCCGCCGTGAAGGCGCCGGGCTTCGGCGACCGTCGCAAGGCGATGCTGCAGGACATCGCGATCCTGACCGGCGCGACCGTGATCTCAGAAGAGACCGGCCGCAAGCTCGACTCCGCGGTGCTCGACGACCTCGGCACCTGTGACCGCGTGGTGGTGAAGAAGGAAGACACCACCATCGTCGGCGGCTCCGGCTCCAAGGGCGCCATCCAGGGCCGCATGAAGGAGATCCAGACGCAGATCGACGAGACGACCTCGGACTACGACCGCGAGAAGCTGCAGGAGCGGCTGGCGAAGCTCTCCGGCGGCGTTGCGATCATCCGGGTCGGCGCTGCGACCGAGATCGAGATGAAAGAGAAGAAGCAGCGGGTCGAGGACGCTCTGTCGGCCACGCGAGCTGCTGTGGAAGAAGGGATCGTCCCCGGTGGCGGCACGGTGCTTATCCGGGCAGCCGACGCGCTGGAAGCTGTGAAGCTGGACAACGCGGACGAGCAGACCGGCGTGGAGATCCTGCGTCGCTCACTCACTTCTCCGATCCGGATCATTGCAGCGAACTCCGGCTTCGAAGGCGCTGTGATCCTGGAGAAGGTTTCGGAGAGCAAGAAGAAGAACTACGGCTTCGACGCTGGAATCGGCGAGTTCGGTGACATGCTCGAGATGGGCATCATCGACCCGGCGAAGGTGACGAGGGCGGCGGTTGAGAACGCTGTTTCGGTGGCAGGCATGATCCTGACGACCGAGGCGCTGATCAGCGAGCAGCCTGAGAAGGAGATGGCCGGTCCTCCGATGCCTCCGGGCGGCGGGATGGACTTCTAAGACCGGTCTCGCGGCATAAAGCCGCCTGACAGGCTAAAGAGACAAAGTGGCCGGCCGGGGTTCTTCCCGGCCGGCCATTCATTTGTTCCTGGCTGAACACACCTGTACACCGTACGAGACATCCTTCAGAATCTGTCGATTCCGCCACCGCCGGAACGTCGTTCCCGTACCAGGTATCGCCATCAGAACCACGTGCGAACCTGCAACTCTTAACGCTGGCAAGCTGACAGTTGATGATTTTTCCCGTTAAGAGGTTGTAAACTCTTTCCTCTGAGTTGCTACAGGACGGTTAGCGTTACTCCGCACATGAAGATCAAGCTCCCGACATCTCTTCACCGTGTTTGGCGCAACAGCGGCCACTCGACCCGGTTCCTGGCAACGCGAGAAGTGCTGCTACTCCTCAGCACGTACTTCTTCTACTCGGTCTCCAAGAACCTGATCGACTCGACGCCGATCCTGAAAGCGTTCGGCAACGCCTGGGCACTGGTCGAGTTCGAGAAGACGCTCGGGATCGCTCACGAGTCGACGATCCAGATCTGGGCCAGTCTCCACTCGATCGTATTCCTTAACTTCCTCGGCTACTTCTACGCCATCGCGCTGTGGATCGCGCTGCTCGGCTCGGCCGCGTACCTGTTTGCACGCAACCGCAGGCTCTACTGGCCGATGCGGAACATGTACCTGGTCACGATGGTCACGGCGGTGATCATCTTCGCCGTCTACCCACTGGCGCCGCCGAGGCTGCTTCCCGGGTACGGCATGATGGACGTAGCAAGCGTGCTCGGCGTGCTGCCGAAGGAGGGCTCACGCTCGTTCTTCGGTTACAACGAGTTCGCAGCCATGCCGAGCCTGCACATCGCATGGTCCTGCCTGATCGCGCTGGCGTGGTTCAAGCTCGGCGGCACGTGGGGCAAGGTGCTTGTCTCGATCTACCTGGTGCTGATGACGATTGCGGTTGTGGCGACTGCGAACCACTACATCCTGGATGTGGTGGCGGGCGTGCTGCTGCTGGTGTTCGCCATGTGGGTCGTCGGACTGCCGGCCAGCGTGAAGAAGATGCTGGAGTACAGGGACCTGAAGGACCTGCGGGACATGATGAAGGCTTCGTGGCCGCATCCGTTCCCTGAATCCGGGTTCCGCATGGGCTACTACCGCAAGATCAACCCGCTGCCCGCCTACCCGGGCGCCGCGGTCCCCTTCGCCGACAACTCCTGGCGCCTGTTGAGCTAGAGACGGCGAGGGCTCTGGTAGGGGCGCCGCTTGCCCCGCCCGGTCCCGATGCAATTGGGACGACCGTGTTTCCTGAGCGGAGCGCAGCGTAGTCGAAGGATCTCTGTCATGCACACCCTGTCCTGACAGGACGAGTTCTCCACGGGAGAGACCCTTCGACTGCGCTCAGGGAACACAACCTCTCCCGCTACACGGCTCCGGGTTGTTTGAGCGCCTTTCCTGTACCGGCTGCATCCAGCCGGTGTGAGTGACAACCGCCTGATGAGCGCTATTGGGCCATTGCTAAACTTGCCACGCACGGGCGGCGCGACGCCTGCCCGCAGCGCCCGGCAAACTGCGGCGAAACCCACACCACAGCCACGTCGCAAATCCGCCTCCAGGAAGCTCCAACCGACCCTACGAAACCACCGTTCGTCGCTCGAGACCCGGCATTGCGACCATTCCGCTTCGTACACGCAGCAGACCTGCACATCGACAGCCCGTTCAGCGGCCTGCGTGACGTCGACAAGCGCGTCGGCGAAAGACTGCGGCAGTCGACCTTCGACGCCTTCCGCAACCTGATCAATCTCTGCATCGACGAGCAGGTCGATTTCCTCGTCATAGCAGGCGATATCTACGACGGCGCAGACCGCAGCGTGCGGGCGCAGCTCCGCTTCCGCGGCGGCATGCGGCGTCTCTCCGAAGCCGGCATATCCGCCTACATCGTCCACGGCAACCACGACCCCCTCGATGGCTGGCTCTCCGCCGTCGCCTGGCCCGAAGGCATCCACGTCTTCGGCGCAGAGCCCGAATGGAAGACCGTCGAGCAGGACGGCGAGCGCATCGCCGCCATCCAGGGCGTCTCGTTCCCGACCCGCGAGGTCCGAGAAAACCTCGTCGCTCGCTTCGAGACTCCAGAACTCGACTCGCCCTTCACCATCGGCCTCTTGCACTGCAACGTCGGCGGCAACCCGGACCACGACAACTACGCGCCCTGTACGCTGGACGACCTGAAGCTTACGGCGCTCGACTACTGGGCGCTCGGCCACGTCCACACCAGGCAGACGCTGCGCCGCCAGAACCCGGCGGTCGTCTATCCGGGCAACATGCAGGGTCGGCACCCGAACGAGGCCGGGCCGCGCGGCTGTGTCATGGTCGACGTCAGCGAAGAAGGCAACATCAACACCCGCTTCCAGCCGCTCGACGTGGTGCGCTGGGAGGGCGCGGACGTCGATATCTCGGAGATCGCCTCGCTCGACAAGCTCGAAGACGCCATCGAGCAGAAGCTGGACGACCTGGCGGTAAAGGCCGAAGGCCGTGACGTTGTATGCACGCTCACGCTCTCAGGCCGCGGGCCGATGCACACCGAGCTGGCACGATCCGGCGCAATCGACGACCTCCTCACCGAGCTGCGGGCGACCGCTTCGGAGTCGCCGTGGGTCTGGGTCGAGCGCATATCCAACGCCACCAGGCCCGAGATAGACCTGCAGAGCAGGGCAGAGTCGGACGATTTCCTCGGCGCGACACTGCGCGCAGCCGGAGAGGCGATGCAGGGCGACGAGGAGCTTGCGCAGGTGGTAGGCGAGGTGTTCACCGGCCGCAAGAACGGACTCGCCGCTCCGACCGCCGAGCAGCTGCGCGAATGGACGGCCGAGGCCCGCTGGCAGCTCGCCGAGCTGCTGGAGCCGGAGGAGTAGCAGCCCTATGCGCATCACCCGGCTGAACATCGAGAACTTCGGGCACTTCAACGACCGCGTCATCGACCCGGTCGACCAGGCGCTGACGGTCGTACACGGCCCGAACGAGGCCGGCAAGTCGGCGCTGCGTGCCTTCATCCGGTCGACGCTGTTCGGCTACCTCGACCGCCGCAACAGGCAGTTCGATTTCTACGACTATCCGCCGGTGAACGGCGGCACCGCCTCCGGCGCGGTGGACATCGTCACATCAGGCGGCGCGGCGCACTCGATCCACCGTGAGCAGGGCCGCAGCGGCGGTCCGGTGATCGTCAGCGGCGACGCAGACGGCGGCGCCGATCTGCTGGAACGGCTGCTCGACCGCATCGGCCCGGACCTCTACCAGAACCTGTTCAGCATCAGTCTAAGCGAGCTGCAGGAGCTGTCGACGCTCAACTCGCCGGAGATCCGGGACCGCATCTACTCGGTCGGCCTCGGCCTCTCGCGCGTCAGCCTGCCGGACGCCGTCGACCAGATCGACCGTGACATCCGCGCCCTTCGCGGGCCGCGATCCGGCTCTATGCGCAAGGCCGAGAAGTCGCTGCACGAGCTGAAGTCGGAGCTCGAAGAGGCGCGCAAAGAGCACGTCCTATACGCCGACGTGGCGTCGAAGCTGACGGACATCGAGGACCGCATCGCCGCGCAACAGGACGAGCTGGAAGCGGTGCGCGTGCAGCGTGAGCACCAGAATCTGACGATCACCTTGCGACCATACTGGGAGCGCATGAACGCGCTGAGCGAGCAGATCGCTCAGCTGCCGCAGTTTCCTGACTTCCCTGGCAACTCGGAGCGCCAGCTCGACGGCCTGATCCTGCAGGTAGTAAACGACCGCGAGCAGATGCAGAAGGGCGATGCGTGGCAGGACGAGCGCACCGCCGAGGTCCGGCAGGTCCCGGTCGTCGAGCCGTTCGAGGGCCGCACGGCCGAGATCCGCCAGCTGATATCCGAGACGGAGCACTACCGCAAGGCGGTCGAAGACCTTCCCGGGGTCCAGACACAGTTGAAGATCGAAGAGGAGAAGTTCCAGCGCGATTTGGAGCTGCTGGGCACGGGCTGGGACGAGAGCGCGATCGAGAGCTTCGACACGCCGGTCGACCTGATGACCGAGCTCGAAGCCGCCGGCTCGCAGCTCGTAGAGACCGAATCTGCCTACAAGGACGCCGAGGCCGACGTCACAAGACGCCAGGAGAGCAAGGACGACCTCGGAGAAGAGCTGTCGCGTGCCACGGCGTCGCGAGACTCGGTAGAAGGCGTGCCGGAGCAGGACTCCGAGGAGCTCGACCGTCGACAGCGGCGGCTTGGACGGATGCGAGAGGCGCTGGCCGAACGGTTCGGCACAAAGGGCCAGCTCCACGAAGCCGAGATGAAGCTCGCCGACTCGCTGTCCGAGGCGGACAACGTCAACATCGGCGGCTTCCTGGGCTCGATCTGGGCCGCCATCACCCTGGTCATACTGTCGATATCCGTGATCCTCTTCGCTGTCTGGGACCGCGAGCTGGCGCCGGCCATCCCCGGCCTCGGCGGGCTCGCAGCCGGGATCATCATGATGGTCCGCGCGCGTATGGGCGGCCAGGGCTTTGCCATCAAGGTGCGCCGCCCGATGATCAACGAGGCGCGGACGATCCTGACCGAGCAGCGTGACGAGCAGAGGGCGAAGCTGGAGGAGCTGACGGCGGAGATCAACGAGATCGCCGGTGACTTCGGACTGCCGGAAGACTCTTCGCACCGGGACGTCGAGGAGCAGGCGGCGCTGATCGACCGCGCCGTGCACCGACGCGTGCTGTTCGAGACGCGCGGCGCAGCAGTGAAGGAGGCGCAGGACCGGGTCAACGAGGCCGAGTCGAAGCTGCAGGAAGCCACCGACACCCGCACGCTCGCCTACAACGACTACGCAACGACCTACGCTCGCTGGCAGGAGGTGCTGAAGGGTTCTGGGCTGCGTGACGACCTGAAGCCGGCGCAGGCGACATCGATCGTGGAGCGGCTGAGGTCGCTCAAGGGCCAGCTGCGCATCCTCTCCAGCTACCGCGAGCGCGTACAGCACATGAAGGCGGCGATCGCCGATATCGAATCAAGGCTCTCGGAGGAGCTGGAACGCGCAGGCATGAGCCCTGCGGAGCACATGCAGGCGACACCGTCGCTGACGGCGCTTGCCGAGAAGTTCCGGCAGCACGAGCTGGCGGTGCAGCGTCGTGAGGCGCTGATGACGGAGCTGAACGAGTGGATCGGCCGTCGCGATCAACTGGAGCGGCGCATCAGCCAGGTTGAGGGCGAGATCAGCGACCTGATGCGCTACGCCGAGACGGAGGACGAGCAGGAGTTCCGCACGATCGCTCGCCAGATGGAGCAGCGCTGGGAGCTGGAGGCGAAGCTGGCGGACCTGACCGAGTCGCAGCCGCTGCTGGTGAACGATGAGGGCGCCGAGCACCGGGAGCTGCTGGAGTCGAACGGGCTAAGCGAGCTGAAGGCGCGACTGGAGCGCATCGACGACGAGGTGAAGGCTGCGGAGCACGAGCTTGGCGAGATGCAGCGTGAGCGCGGCGACCTGGAGCGCCAGCGCAAGCAGCTCGAGACCTCGTCGAAGGTGTCTGAGCTGCGCGGCAACATCAATGTGCTTGAGGATCAGATGCGGACCGATGCCGACCGCTGGGCGGTGCTCAAGATCGCCGCGCACCTGCTCGAAAAGACGCGTGAGACGTTCCAGCGTGAGCGGCAGCCTTCGCTGATCCAGGCCGCGGGCCGGTACTTCGAGAAGCTGACTCTCGGGCGCTACACGCGTGTCGAGGCGGTTGTGGGCGAGCAGGATCTGGTGGTCTACGAGGCTGACGGGGCGCGCAAAGGCGTCGGCGGGCTGTCACGAGGCACGGCAGAGCAGCTCTACCTGTCGATGCGGTTCGCGCTGATCGAGGAGTATTCCCGGAACGCCGAGCCGATGCCGGTGGTGATGGACGATGTGCTGGTGAACTTCGACCCGCAGCGGGCGCAGGCGGCGGCGGATGTGATCGCCGAGCTTTCGTCTCGCTTCCAGGTGCTGATGCTGACGTGCCACCCGCAGACGGTGGAGTATTTCCGCAAGGCCTGCGCCGCGCAGGGCAGCCGCAAGCAGCGGCCGATCACACTGGTCGACCTGGAGCAGGGCAGCTCTGAGTCAGGCCAGCTAACGCTGGTGGGTTAGTAGCGGCGAGCTGGCCGAGAACTTCGACCACAGCTGCCACTGTTCGCCCGAACTACTCCCCATCCACCGGCGACGCCGCCTCAGGTCGCTCTGCAGCCGCCAGGCCCTCGTACAGCTTCGTCATCCCGTCGAGCCACTTCGCCTGCACTTCCGCGGTCCACGACGGGTCGAAATCCGGATACTTCGACAGGATCATCTCGGCCACGTTGAGCTTCGCTGCCAGCCGCGGCGAAGCGGGCACTGACACGGCCGCAGCGCCAGCCGACAGATCCACAGCGGGCACACCATTCGCCGCCTGATCAGCCACCTCCATCGCCGCTCCGTCTGCCTGCGACGCCGCCACCGCCGAACCTGCGCCAGCGCGCCCACCACGCGCAGGCGTCGTCTTGCTTGTCCCCTGCCTGCGACGTCGCTGGTGGCGTCCAGCAAGGATGTACTGTGACAGCTGAATCCCGGCGTCAGTCGCCGCCCGGATGAAGAACGCCTCGCACTTCGTCAGCACACCCTCGCGGGCGCCAAAAGACCGGAACGCCTCATGGAACTGGTTCTTCGTCGCCCGCGCCAGGTCGAGCCTGAAAACCGGCTCGTAGTAGTCCTCCAGCAGTCCCCGTAGCAGCGCCCGCCTGCGCTCACCCTCGGCAAAGACAAGCTCCTCCAGCACCGGCTGCGGGTGCCCGTCTGCGTCGACGAGCTGCAGCACCTTCAACGCCGTCATGAGCTGTGTTCCCGAGCTTCCGGAGAACCTGGCGCCCCAGACGCTTCTATCTATCCTCGCCGGGATGCCGTCCTGCAGAAATTCCAAAAAAGTTTGGAATGTTCGGTACGGGACGTACGGGGGAACCGCTTTCTGCCGTTCTTGCATGGGATTTCCAGATTGGGAAAAGGCCATTCCAGAGTTTGTTCGCCGTTTTCGGAATGAACGTTATCCCTGCCTGATTCCAAAGTCAATATCGATTTGGAATGGCCGGTTTCCCAGTGTGGACAGTTTCGGCGCGTGCGATATGGAATGGAAGAGAATTCCAAATATCACGATCAAACCGGGCATCACAACCGCCATGTCAGGCGGCTGGGAGCCTGCCGAAGGGCCAGTTCGAGGGGAGCGTCAGTTGAAAGTACCGATAGCCAAGATCTTCCCGGACCCGCAGACCGAGGCGTCGAGGAAGGATAACGTCCGGGAGCTGCCGCGCGGGTCGAGGACGGCACGCGATCCGGTGGTGCTCATCGACAACGACCGGTAC